>LR733345.1:1717379-2019895 GCA_902506225.1 Enhydrobacter sp. 8BJ
TTTCTCGCTTGAAAAAAGTTATTCTTTTTCAAATTGGCGATCACAGGGAAGACAACTTGATTGATAGGAGCCAAAAGTCCAAAACAAATCATCCTAACTATACGTTCAAGCGCACCGAACAATCCGACATTATATTGGGTCGAAAATATACCAAGAAGAATTGTTAAACTATTTGTATAAAGACTTATCGAAGAATTTGATAAAAAAATAGGAAACGATTCTTTAATTTCATGCTTATAAGTTTCAATATTTGTAGAAACTTTAAAATCTACAAAATAATCATTGTAATATTTATATAGATACCCGAATGAAAAAACCCCTGCCAAGAGATAGGATAAAGATTGTATGACTATTGCACTATTATAATCATTCGAATCTTTTACGAAAACAAAGATAAGAGGATAAGATACAAGTTTGGATATTGCACTAATTATACTTAACTCTCGCATCTTGTTCATACCTTGAAACCACCATATAGGAAATATTGCCGTTCCAATTACCATAACGTATGCATACAAAATGCTAGTCGAATATACTGCTGTTTTCTGGGAAAAAACAATAAAAATTCCTACCAAAACTAACGATATTAATGTCAAAATAAATTTTATAAAAATAATATGCCAAAAAGTGGCTTTTACGATGTCATCCCTATCTGTGTTCTCTGCAATTTTTTTTGTAGCAGAAATATTAAATCCAAAATCAACAAATAACACTACAAACTGTGAGAAAGCAAAAGCAAAGCTATATATACCAAAAGACTCAATAGACAATGTCTTAATTAAATAAGGTAGAATTAAGATAGGAAGTATTAAATTTAAGCCCTGTACACTATATAAGTAAAATATATTAACTATAATCTGCTGTAACTTCACTTTCATAAAACTCTCTAAATTATAGTTAAAAAAATCTTAAATAGTTATAGTTCACAGAATGGTATTTTAGCTCTATTACTACCTATTCATGCTATTAAATTCCCGTGCATTTTCATCTTTTTGGGTCAAAACCAAATTATCATATTTGATTGGCCACTCAATTGCTAAATCCTTGTCGTTCCAAACTAAAGCATCTTCACAGTCTTTGGCATAATAATCTGTGGTTTTATAAAGAAACTGAGTGTTATCTTCCAACGCCACAAACCCATGTGCAAAACCTTCCGGTATCCAAAATTGCTTATGATTGTCACCGCTTAGCTCCACCCCTACCCATTGTCCATAGGTTGGTGAGTCTTTACGAATATCTACGGCAACATCCCATGCTTTACCTTGAACCACGCGTACAAGTTTACCTTGTGCATGGGGTGGGACTTGGAAATGCAGCCCACGTAACACGCCTTTTTTTGACATTGAGTGATTATCTTGTACAAATTTTGGCACGGGTAACCCACGCTCTGTCAAAGCTTCGGCAAATTTTTGCTCATTAAAACTTTCCATAAACCAGCCACGTTCATCGCTGAATACTTTCGGTTCAATGATTAATAAGCCATGGATTTTGGTTTCGATAATATTCATTGCTATCTCTAATTTTTTGTCGTTTTTTCTTGATACAGCTTTAGCAAATATTGCCCGTAGCCTGTTTTTTTGAAAAACTCGCCACGCTCTTTTAGCTCATCTACAGTAATCCAACCATTATTAAAGGCGATTTCTTCAAGACAAGCCACCTTAAGACCTTGGCGATGTTCAATGGTTTGCACAAACTGGCTGGCTTCAATCAAAGAATCATGTGTGCCTGTATCGAGCCAAGCAAAGCCGCGACCTAACAGCTCAACATTAAGCCCACCTTGTTGCAAATACACATTATTAACATCGGTGATTTCTAACTCACCACGGTGCGAAGGTTTGATATTTTTGGCGATCTCAACTACTCGGTTATCATAGAAGTACAGTCCTGTTACCGCATAATTGGACTTAGGCTTTTCAGGTTTTTCTTCAATGCTTAACGCTTTACCTGAGTTATCAAATTCCACCACGCCAAAGCGTTCTGGGTCATTGACATAATAACCAAAAACCGTTGCGCCTACTTGTTGCGCACTCGCACGTTTTAATTTTTCACTAAAACCTTGACCGTAATAGATATTATCACCCAAAATTAAACACACATCATCATCGCCGATAAATTCTTCACCCAAAATAAAGGCTTGTGCTAAACCATCGGGCGAAGGTTGTACTTTGTAAGATAATTTGACCCCAATTTCTTTACCGTCTCCAAGCAGTTTTTCAAAATTAGGCAAGTCTTCGGGAGTCGAGATAATTAAAATCTCTCTGACACCCGCCAGCATTAACACGGATAATGGATAATAAATCATCGGTTTGTCATAGATTGGCAATAATTGCTTTGACGTACCCATGGTAATTGGGTACAACCGAGTACCTGACCCACCTGCCAAAATAATGCCTTTACGAGATTTTTGTGTCATTTTTATGCCTTCTCTAATAGTTCTATCACCGCCTGTTCAACGCCTTGTTGCCATTGGGGTAAGGATAGTTGAAAATTGGTCTGAATTTTTTGGTTGTTAAGTCGAGAGTTTAAGGGTCGTTTTGCGGGTGTGGGATAATTATCGGTGGTCGTTGGTAAGACCTCTTTTACCATTAAAGTTTCACCCTGTTTTTTGGCCAAATCAAAAATGAACTGGGCATATTCATACCAAGTCGTGACGCCTGTCGGTACAAGATGATAATGCCCTAGCAATTGTATTTTTTCTGCATCGTTTGCTAACAAATAGTAGCGTAACGCTTGAGCGGTAACATCAGCAATTAATGATGCAGATGTCGGCGTACCAACTTGATCATTAATGATCGTTAACTGTTCTTTGGATTTTGCTAACATGAGCATAGTTTTGATAAAGTTTTTGCCGCGACTGGCATAAACCCATGAGGTACGAAAATTTAAAAATTTTACACCCGTTTTTTCAATGGCAATTTCGCCGTCTCTTTTTGCTTGACCATAGCTATTGACTGGTGCGATGCTGTCATCCTCTTGCCACCGTGCATCACCTGTGCCGTCAAATACATAATCGGTTGAATAATGTACCAGCAAAGCATTAATATGTTTACATTGTTCAGCCAAATTTTTAACGGCTAAATGATTGATTAAGTCATTTTGCAGTTGCTCACTTTCTGCTTTATCAACGGCGGTATAAGCCGTCGCATTGATGATAATATTGGGCTGTATGCGGGCAATTGTTTGATTGATTTGCTCAAAATTACTAACATCACCACAATCACCTTGGTCATTGATATGACGGTCTAATGCAATTACCTCACCTAACGGCTGTAAAGCACGCTGTAGCTCCCAGCCGACTTGACCATTTTTACCTAGTAATAAGATTTTCATCTTCACTATCCTTTATATTGAATTTAATCTTACTATTGGTATTGTTTTTCGATCCAGTGTTGGTACTCACCAGATTTTACATGATTAACCCAGCCTTGGTTTGATAAATACCACTCAACTGTCTTTTGGATACCTGATTCAAAGGTTTCTTGAGGTTGCCAGTTGAGCTCTTGCTGAATTTTGCTGGCATCAATGGCATAACGTAAATCATGTCCTGGTCGGTCTTTGACAAAGGTGATTTGCTGTGCATAGGATTGCCCATCGGTTCTAGGTTTAATGTTATCCAAAATTGTACAAATCGTTTTTACCACGTCAATATTTTGTTTTTCATTATGCCCACCAATATTGTAAGTTTCACCTACTTTAGCGGTAGTAGCTACTAAATACAAGGCTCTGGCATGGTCTTCGACATATAGCCAATCACGAATTTGTTTACCATCGCCATAGACAGGTAATGGTTTACCGTCTAAGGCATTTAAAATCACTAAGGGAATTAGTTTTTCGGGAAAATGGTAAGGGCCGTAATTATTCGAGCAATTAGTAACCACCACAGGCAAACCATAAGTGCGATACCACGCGCGTACAAGATGGTCGGAACTGGCTTTACTGGCTGAATAAGGTGAGCTTGGACTATAAGACGTCTCTTCCGTAAACAAGTCTTCTGTACCTTCCAAATCGCCATACACCTCATCAGTAGAGATATGATGGAACTTGAAACTCGACTTCTTATCTTCCGCTAAATTTTGCCAATAATTTCGGGCAACTTCTAAAAGATTATAGGTCCCGATAATATTAGTTTGAATAAAATCCATCGGCCCATCGATCGAGCGGTCAACGTGTGATTCAGCTGCTAAATGCATCACAATATCAGGTTCAAAGTCATCAAACGCCTTTGTCATTGCCACTTTATCACAGATGTCAGCATGTAAAAACTGATAGCGCGGATTATCATTGACTGATGCTAATGATTCTAAATTGCCTGCATAGGTCAATTTATCAATATTTAATACATTACTATTGGTTTCATTGATTAAATAGCGAATCACCGCTGACCCAATAAACCCAGCACCACCCGTAACTAAAATATTTTTATTCGTCATAAATTAAATCCATCATAAATTATTATAGTTTAGGCTTATACCCTTCTACATATTTAAAGAACTGCGCCCTAAGCCACTGAGTATTCTTGGTAGTGTTATTTTGCATTTGAACTGCATCTACTACGTTTGTAATTTCATGAACACCATAAAAATGTTCTTTGGCTTTCATAATTAAAGGATGTTGTGTCTTCTCTATATTATCTCCATCGATGATTAACTCTTCGTACAGTTTTTCACCGGGGCGTAAACCCGCAATGACAATTTCAATATCACCATTCGGATTATTTTGGTCTTTAACTTTAAGTCCACTCAACGTAATCATACGTTTGGCCAAGTCCATAATCTTGACTGGCTCACCCATATCAAGCACAAATACCTCGCCACCATGTGCCATCGCACCTGCTTGGATAACAAGCTGGGCAGCCTCAGGAATAGTCATGAAATACCTTGTCACGTCTGGATGTGTCAGGGTGATAGGCCCGCCAGCTGCAATTTGTTTATTAAACAGCGGTACGACAGAACCCGATGACCCCAATACGTTACCAAATCTTACCATACTGATAGTGGTTTGTGATTGGTCTGCAGCCATCGCTTGACAAGCTAACTCTGCCATGCGTTTGGTCGCGCCCATGACATTAGTTGGTCTAACGGCTTTGTCCGTTGAAATGGCAACAAAGGTTTCAACACCCGCACTGACTGCGCCTTTTAAAGTATTATAAGTGCCAACAAAATTATTGATTACACCCTCGTATTCGTTACTTTCGACGATAGGGACATGTTTATAAGCGGCTGCATGGTAGATGGTTTGAACGTCGTACTGGTTACACAACAGTTCAATAATTTTTTGATTGGTAACACTGCCTAGATGAACATAGAGCGGCGTTACAGTTGGTAGTTGTCTTTCCTGCTGTATATTTTTGGCAAGTTTTTGTAGTTCACCATGTATGGCGTAAAGCGCATACTCCGAAAGTTCAAATAATACTAAGGCTCTTGGTTGCTGCTTTAAAATTTGGCGACATAACTCACTACCAATTGAACCGCCCGCCCCTGTCACCATCACAACTTTATCTTTGATATTTTTGGCAAGCAGCGAGATATCGGGTTTAACCGTATTTCGTTGTAGCACATCTAGCACATCGACAGGCTTAATATCTGATAATTTAATTCGACCACTGGTAATTTCTTCCAAACTTGGAATTTCACTAATTTTAATTGGTACGTTTTCTAATTGCTTGACAATACGCTCTTGGATATAACGCTGATGGCTAGGTAATACAAAAAACACATGATTAACTTCTAAGTCTGCAATTAAAGACTCAAGGTTATCTTTAGGATAGACTTTAACCCCTAATACCCTAGCACCAATGAAATTATCATTGACATCGATAATCCCAACTATTTTAAATTGGTGAGTTTGATGAAGCACATGCATCAAATCTTTGGTGATGTGACCCACACCATAAATTAATACATTTTCTTTTTTGTGTGTATAAAACTCAGGATGCAATGTTCTTGAAATAATAAATTGCAAAACAATTCGGCTATTCCATATCCATAAATAAAGCAAAAAAACATGGATAGCGGTCGCTGCTCTAGGGATATCAGGCGTTACTCCTAAAAAAATCAGTATTTGACTAATTAATAGATAACCTAACAAAACTACGAGCGCCCAGCGCATACGCTCATCTTGAAAAACTCGGATAACATGCGAGTAAAACTTAGTAACCGCTAAAAAGATAACAGGTAAAGCGCCAAGTAGTATAATTGACAAGATATTGGTATGAAAATCAAATTTTGCATACCTTAGAGCAATCGCTAAAATCAAAGTAATAATAGATGCAATATAATCTATCATAAACAAACTCACTACTTTTAGCCAGCGAGGCTGCTCAATCGCATTAGATAATACGGTAAAAGCTAAAGGCGCTTTAGTAGTGTTAGTTGTATTGCTCATATAAAACCTAGTAGATGATAGGGCTATGATTGATTTTTATGTCATTAATTTTTTGATTTATATTCATAACCGTAATGATAATTATACGCGCCAATTAGAGACTGCTTAGCATCATTGAAAACAATCCCTTCTACTTTTACATTCGCACGTTGTAGTTTTTCGATCGCATAATTTACCTGTTTTACGTTTGAAACGTCATATCGTACGACAAATAAGACTGCATCCACCAATTGTCCTATCGATAGTGCATCTGAAGTGCCCATTACAGGTGAGGTATCGATGATGATATAATCATAAAACTGACGATAAAAATCCAAAAGCGCTTTCATTTTTCCTTTCAAGAATAATTCTGAAGCGTGGCTATGGCCTTTGCCCCTAGGTATAAAATGCAGATTTTCATATAGTGTGGTTTGAATCATATAGCTGCTATTAGCCGCATCAATCGTATCATCAACCAAATAATCAACCAGTCCATTGATATTTGGCAAATTAAATCGATCTTGCAGATGACCTAATCTAGCATCCGCGTCAATTAACAGTACACGTTTACCTGCCATCGCCATTGCTACGGCAAGATTGGCTGAAATAAATGACTTGCCAATACCAGGTCCTGCACTGGTCACTAACAACGTATTGCCATCATTTTTTGTTGCATTAAACAATAAATGAGTGCGAATGGATTTAAAACCTTCACTGACCATCCCTTCAGGTTCGATTTGCTCAACCAAAGGAATTTTAGTTGATTTACTTTTTAACAACCGCGTTAGTCGAGGCGAATGAGGAATGACACCAATCACCGGAATATCCGTATTGTTCTCTAGTTCTTCTAAATTTTTCACGCCTGCAAACAGCAATGATTTTAACAATGCTAGCCCAATACCTAACATCAAGCCTAAAAGTGTTGCAATTAGGACAACTAGCGCTTTTTTTGGTGCAATAGGTTCATAGGTGTTAATCGGTAAATCTATGATGCGTACATTACCCAATTGTCCAGATTTGACAATTTGTAATTGCTCATAGTTTTTGAGCATATTTAAATAAATTTCATTGCTAATCTTAACATCACTCGATAATTCTAAAAATTGACGTTGAACCTCTGGAATACGGGTAATATTTTGTTTAAGAGCATCTTCTTTGTCTCTTAGCTCCTGTATTTGCATATTTAATTGCTTTAATACTGGGTATTCATCCGTGTAGCGCTCGGATAATTCTGCTCGTTTTAGCTCAAGCTCACGTAGATTAGTTTCAATTGTCGCTCTTTGTGTGACCGCCAATTCCGCTTCTTTATCTATATCAACTGTCGCATTTTGCTCACGGAAATTATTAAATTTTGCTTCCGCTTCGGCAAGTTTTGTTTTTAATTTAGGCAGTTGCTCTTGCATAAACGCAAGAGTTTTAGTCGTTTCCGCGCTACTTTTATCAAGATTTTGCGTTTCATACATTTTAACGATGCGCGTTAAGGTATTAGTGATTTCATCTTGATTAGCGCCTGTAAGTGAAGCGTCTAAAATGCCTGTTTGTTTACCTTTTTCAGCCACGGCAAGATTTTTTCTAAGGTTTTCTATCGCCTTAGCTGGTGTAAGTTTACTTAAATTGTAAGAGTAGCCAGGTGCTAATGAGGTGACTTGAATATCAATATTACCTGCACTCGTTTTGAAACGCGATGCTGTTGCAACTTTACCCGTAAACTCTGTACCATCAGGAGAGATCAGTTTAAAATTTTGGCTGTCTATGGCAGTTAAAGTGAAAATTTTGTTCTGATAGGCCAAAGGGACATTAAATTCAGCTATCCACAATCCAACCTTTAAATTACCCACACCATTGTCTGTATGACTAACTAAAACACTTTTCTTGATCAGTAATTTGTCTAAGAAACTGTCTTTCAGCTGATTGACATTCAAATCTAAGTGCAATTGATTGATAACAGGCCAAAGAATCATACGAGAGTTGATGATTTCTACTTCCGTTTGCGCAGAACCATCTTGTGCATTTAAAAGTTCGGCAACATCCGCGCCTAATGCAGAAACGCCTGAGGATTTTTTGTCAACTTGAATCAATGAGTTTGTTTTATAGATAGGCGTTGCCGATTGGGCATAGTAAATACCGCCTAATAAACCAAGTAACAGCATTGATAAAATTAATTTCCAATGATTTAATAAGACCGCGATTAACGCTCTTAAATCAATTTCATCATCATTCACTTTCTGATCCATGCTTACTCACTTGATGCTAAACTACGATAAAATACATTTTAATTGTTACAGAATAAATAAATCTTTCTTATAATTTCGAAAAACTGGCTAGCGTCAGAATTTACGCTAATTTATCCTTCCAGCTTTCTACGGCTTTATTGAGCAATGCGCGGCTTTCATAAAATTTTTCAATGGGTAGTTTATAAGGATCGGCTACATTTTCGTTTATCCAGTGACCAATCCGATATACTTTCCCACGTTGGCTTGAGTAATTTTGTTTTATCCAACTCTCTTGATCTTTAGACATACACAGTACTAAGTCAAAGGTTTGCATCAATTCTTGGGTAAGCTGCTGGGCGCGATGACTACGCATATCAATATTCCATTCATCCATCACTTGAATGGCTTTTTCATCGGCCCCTTCACCCACTAATGCGCTTAATCCCGCTGATCTAACGGTTAGATTAGGATGCTGTTGCTGTAATAGCGCTTCACCGATAGGGCTGCGGCAGATATTCCCGACGCATACCACTAAAATTTTTTTAAATGACATCGTTAATTTCCATCAGGTTAAAAGCCCCTAGCAATATTTGCAATTGAAGAGGTTGGCAATATTTGACTAATTACACGATTCCAACGCGTCAGACCAGTTGGGTCGACATACACGACATCACCAGGCTGCATTTTAAATCGATTTGCAACCGAAAAATTTGTAATGGAAGTTAAATCAATATGATAAATATTTGACTCGTTTTGGTAACTATTTTCTCTTAGTACGTATACCTTTTTGGCATTTGCAGAGGTAGGCACCATACCGTTGGCTTCCCCAATCGCACTAATCAAACTTAACCCATTATCAGGAATTTGGATAGTGCTGGGTTTAGTAAACTCGCCCATTACCGTGACTTTATGATTGGTAATATCACCAACTTTGATAGTATCACCATTTTTCAAATATAGCGAATTTGGGGAGTATCCGGCATTTTGCAGCGATTTAAAACCAAAGTTATAGCTTCTACCGTCGCGTATCAGCTGAATGTTATTGGTATCTGAGGTATTAATGGTACCGCCTGCCATACTGATGGCGGTATAAAGATTGACGGGCTGATCCGCGATATCATATTGCCCAGGCGATTTTACCTGACCATCAACATAGAACTTATTCCCACGATAGGAAATAACCCGCACTTGCGGATCTGAGTGTTTAAGATAACGAGATAAACGGCTTGCTATTTGGTTGGTGAGTTGTGAAACTGTTAAACCTTCAGCTTTCACTCGCCCTATCATGGGAAACTGCAAAAAACCACTCTGGTCAACTAGGTAGCCATTGGCATAAATATTAGCCCCTGTCGATTGCACGACAGGTGTGATTTCAGGATATGCTGGTAAGAATATTTGAACCACATCACCTTTCGCAATTGTACTATAGGTTGCAGCGGATTTTGAAACAGGCGGAAAAGAGATCGTTCTCGGCCCTAATAGATTAGGTACTGGAATGTTATTTGCGGTTAATTCGGTCACATTAAAACGAATGCCATTATCTGCTACAAATGACACGGGTTGGTCGGGTACTGTCGATTCAGGCAATTTACCAACATTCATACCGCTAGTAATTGCTGTCTTAGAGCTACATCCAGCAAATGAAAGTGCAAAAATGATAGGAGATAATTTTATGAGCTTTGCTAACATGTGATAATCTCGTGAGATAAAAGGCTCGTAGAATAAAAGGCAAAATCTAACAGTTCTAATCAATATTGTGCGTAATTGTAATAAAAGTTTAATGCTACGCGCTTGTAAATTTTGTAAATTTAAGTAAGTAATATAGCCATCATGACCTATTAGTTTATAATATTAACTATTGAGAAAAGCATTAACTCCTATCTTCAATAATATTTAATCCATTATAGCATTATAGATTTGCTTGATAAACAATTAAAAATGATACCTTAATCATTCATACGTTAAATTTTTATACAGCAATTTTAACTCAAAAAAAAAGCCCCTGTAATTAGGAGCTTTAATTTGGTACCAGTGGTCGGACTCGAACCGACACGCTTTTAAGGGCAACGGATTTTGAATCCGTCGTGTCTACCAATTTCACCACACTGGCATAGATGGCCATAGCTTTTTAATTTATCTGTAATCGGCTATGTGGGGTGGTATTTTAGCAACTTTATTTTTTTTTGCAACAACTATTTTCATTATTTCTGTTTCAAAACAAAAAACACATAAAAAATAATTTTTCCATAAAATCGATACGTTTTTTACACACTCACTTACTACTTTGTATAGTATTCTTGCCCGCCACTTAATCATAATATCGTTAAAAACTAGGGTTAAATTTGTTAATTTATGATTTTTAATCAACCTGCCTCGATCTGTTTTAACACAATGCTATGTATTTTCACAGCATTGATAGTAGGTTGTAATTCATCAAATAGCAATCAAAACTCAACGACGTCAAATAACCAATCTGCCAAAGAACCTGCCAAAGCTATCTCAAAGAATGCGCCTGTTGCCTCTTCACCTAAAGCGATTGAAAATCTACGTATAGCCGCTTTTTCCAATCTTCGCATGGTATTGCCTATCTTGGTATCAGATTTTAACCATAATTACCCGAATATAAAGATTCAAATTACCTTTGAGCCCAATGCTGCGCTGTATGATACGGTCAATGCCAATCCTCAAAGCTTTGATATTTATTTAGCGGGTAATCAGACTTACCCAAAGCAAATGCTTGCCAGTGTTAAGGGTGTTAAATCATCGCCCTTCACTTATACCCGGGGTCAGCTAGTGCTTTATAGTCATAAATACCCCATGGACATTAGCCCTACAACCACGCTCGATCAGTTGATGCTCGACAATAAACCCTTTAGTTTAGCGATAGCCAATCCAAAGAGTTTAGCTTATGGCATGGCAGCAGAAGCCTGGTTGGTGAATCAAAATCTTTATAAAAATATCCAGTCTAAGATTGTATATACAAATACTCTAGATGAAACTTTTGCGTTAACGGATAGTGGAAAAGCAGATTTTGGATTTGTAAGTCTGTCTCAAGTATTGAATAAACCCAATGACAATGCCCTTCAAAATGTGAATACGCTAACCAATAACTATTTAATACTACCTAAAGATAGTTATCCGCCAATTCTGCAAGATGGGATAATTTTGAATCACCCTGAAACCAGTCAAATCTTTGTGGATTACCTAAAATCGGCAAAAGCACAAGATGTGTTAACCGATGCGGGGTTTTTACCGATTTGCACCTCCACCACCATCTTACCGGCTTGCAAATAGGTGATTGGGTTTTAACCATCTGCTACTTACAAGCAGTTAATTAATTTGCAATTGCTGATTTTAATTGACTAGCCAATGCTGCTAAGCGTTCATGATCGCCTTGTCGATCTTCATGCAAGCCGAGATGATAGATACTACTTGGAATCAAATGAACGTGGTAATGAAATACCGATTGTCCTGCCTCTGCATTATTCAACTGCATCTGCACAATACCTTGGCGATTAAATACCTTGCGCTGCGCTGCCATGACTTTTTGCGCAGTGCTAAAAACTGCCGCAATATAATCTGCTGGCATATCCGACAATTCAACGGCTTCACATTTTGGAATGACTAAAACATGCCCTTCTGCCATCGGCATGATATCCATAAAGGCAAGCGTTTTATCATCTTCACAAACTTTATGGCTAGGAATCTCACCACGAAGAATTTTGGCAAAAATATTTTGATTGTCATACTGCATTGATTACATTCCTTTTCTTATTTAAATCAGACTAAAAAACGAGGCTAAGAAATAAGCCCTAGCAATTACGCTAAGCAAAAAAATCTAATATGGTTTCATTCAAGATAAATTGTCGATCATCACCTAGCATAGTGACATCATAATTATGTACAAAGCTGACTGCTAATGCGCGACTGGGATCACACCAAGCCATAGACCCATTATACCCCATATGTCCAAATGCATCAGACACATCATGGAATAGACTAAACACACGATGATAACCGAGTCGCCATGCCATTACCGCTGGCATGATTTTGTCAAATTGCTCATTATGAATGGTTGAAAGCGCCTTAAAAACAGTAGAATTGATTAGCGTTTTACCTTGCCAAACACCGCGATTTGCAAGCATGGCGTAGACTGTGGCCAACGCTAGCACACTGGCTACACCATTTGCGGCAGGAATTTTTGCCTGTAGCGTGATAGGGTGATAATAATTAAATTGTCTGCTACCGATGGGTACCAGTGCCGACTTGTAATCTTCAATATTGATATTAGCAGGTTGAAAATAGAGCGCGTTAATGGCCTGCGTCGTCAAAGGACTGTCCGATTGAGACAATGTTAACCATGCTGGGTAAAAAGGCAGGGATTGATAAAATTGTAGCGTTGAGTCAGCATCTTGAGTGAGTAAAGGTTTAGCTTGACTCTCTTTGCCACGTATTTGACCGGCAACCTGTTCGATTATGTCTTTGGGTACCCCAAAGTAGACTTGACCGACCAAATTAAGCGGTTCCAATAAATAATATTCTAGGGCTTGCTGCAAAGATAATTGCGTTACTTTTTCAATCAGCCCACCCAACACCCAGCCTGATACCAAAGCACTATAAGCCGTGCTGGATTCGATTGATTGATTAACAAAATCTTTATTAGCTAAACTACTACCTGAACTATACTTATTAGTTGGACTATTTAATGCCATTTGCTCGACGTTACTGAGCATCAATTGCCAATCTAGCATGTCTTTGGCATGTTCGGTAACACTGACAATATTAAATAATCCCGACTCGTGCGTTAGCATATCGCGCAAAGTGACACTATCTTTGCCATTTTGGGCAAACGCTGGCCAATAACTAACAAGGGTTTTATCATATGCTAAAAGATTTTGACTCACTAAAATATGAATCAACGTAACCAGTATGCCCTTGCCTGTCGAAAAATTCAGCGACAGGGTGGATGGCTGCCAAGGTGTAATTTGCTGGTTAGTTTTATCAATATTTGCGATACCGTGAGCCAATTGAGTGACCGCTTTACCTTCATGAAAAATGACCAGACTGCAGCCACCTACCTTTTGATTAAGATCAAATTGTGATAACAGTTGTGCTAGGTTTTGATTCAGCGCTTGATAATCCATTAAATCCTTCATTGCTTCAATAGCATCCTAAAAAACTATTTGCTAAAAACCATTGTGCTAAAAAACACCCTGCTAAAAAAATAGCCGCTTAACATTGAACCCTTATTGAAATTTTTCTGTCGCTATTATTTAGCCTGAGCTTGGGTGATTTTCCCAATCAAATTGGCTTTTGGTGTAGCGGGATCATACACACCAAAATCCACCTGCTCGTCACGATTATCGAATTTTGCGATGAACTCTACTTCAGAGGGCAAAAAAATCGGCAATTTAAACGTTACATCACAGGTAAAGCTCTCTGGCAAATCACCTAACGCTCCCAAACATTTGGCTTTTGTCCACATACCATGGGCAATGGCTTTTGGAAAACCAAATGCCTTGGCAGATAAAGGATGCAAATGAATCAGATTAAAATCCCCAGAGACAAATGCATAGCGACGCCCAATATCTTCAGGAATTTCCCAGAATTCATGCATATCATTGTTATCAAGTGTGGGCTTGGCTTCTACTTGCGTCGTCGATGATTTTTGAGTCGTTTTTTGACGTTTTTGGCGTGATAAATACGTCGAAGTCCCTTCCCACACCAGCTCATCTTTTTCAAAAACTTTAGTGACAAAATCAAATTGCTTACCACGATCATGGTCGCGCAGGTTAGCAAAGCTCACCGCCATTTTAAAAATTGCGCTATCTTTAATGCGCCGATATTGGGTAACACTGTTTTGCACATGAATCAAACCGAGCATGGCAAAGGGAAATGGCTCTTTGACCATCATGTTCATCTGTAACGACTGCGACAGCACCGCAAAATACGTCGGGGGCACGTAACTATTGTTTTCAAAACCACAAATTCTGCGGTAATCGGCTAAGTTATCATGGTCGATTTCAAGCGTATTGACGCTATAAGTAGCGTTGGGCAGCACCGCATTGGCTGACTTGTCTTGGTCGCCAATGGGTAAAAAACTTTTGATAATATTGGCATAGGTGGTGTGCGGTTTTGGCAAACGACTAAAATTTTGGTCTGACATACAGACTGTCCTTACTTTTTTACTTTTTAAGCTTGAGCCAACAAATGGCTATTTGATTAGATAGTGTTCGGGTATATTCCATTACTTTTCATTACCGTCAGATCTCAAAATCTGAGAACTTAGTTTATTATAATCGAATGTCACAATCTAATTGTTGATTTTTTGCATAAAGCTTAGTTTAAGTTTGACTTAGAAAAAATAATGAAAAAAAATCAGTAGCGATATTTTCGATACTGATTTTTTCAGCTCGTCAATAATTACGCACCCAACACACTTTGCCCACAGACGCGGACAATGTTGCCATTGACGCCGCCCGATGCAGGGCAAGCCAGCCAAGCAATGGTCTCAGCCACATCAACCGGCAAACCGCCTTGGCTCATTGAGTTCATTCTGCGACCTGCTTCTCGAATCGCAAAAGGTATGGCAGCGGTCATTTGGGTTTCGATAAACCCTGGCGCTACCGCGTTGATGGTAATACCGTTGTTTAACGTAGGCGCAGTCGCTTGTACCGCGCCAATCACGCCAGCTTTGCTCATGGCATAATTGGTTTGTCCCAAATTGCCGGCAATACCGCTAATAGATGATACACATACAATTCTCGCGTTTTCATTGAAACTGTCATGACTGAGCAGATAATCATCAATTTTTTCTTCCGCATTGAGATTGACGTTCATGACGGCATCCCACATGTTATCATCCATTTTTGCCAAGGTCTTGTCACGCGTTATGCCTGCATTGTGCACAATACCATCTAAGCCGCCACGTTTGGCTGCCGCTGCGGCTATTTTTTCGCCAGCATCGTCGGCGGTGATATCTAATGTTAAGGTAGAGCCGCCTATCTCACCTGCTACTTTTTGCAAGTCCGATTGCTGTGCAGCCACATCCACACAGATGACATGTGCGCCATCACGCGACAATACCTTTGCGATGGCTTCACCAATACCTCGGCTCGCACCAGTCACCACCAGTGTTTTATCTTTTAAAGGCTTTTGCCAATCAACTGTGACTAGGTTGCCTTCACCCACTCTCACCACTTGTCCTGACACATAAGCAGACCGCGGCGAGGCAAAAAAACGTAAAGTAGATTCAAGGTTCTGCGCCGCATTTGGGTCTACATAGATAAGCTGGCTTGTGATACCGCGCTTAAATTCTTTACCAACGGATTTGACAAATCCTTCTAACGCACGCTGGGCTGCTGCCTGTGCAATACTGGTGCATTTTTCAGGTGGCAAACCAATGACGATGACGCGACCTGAGCGCTCAATAGAACGCGCAATTGGATGGAAGAAGTTGTAAACTTGTTTCAGCTCATGGGTTGTCTTGATACCTGAAGCATCGAAAATAGCCACTTTAAAGTACTGATTCGTGCCAAACTGCTCGGCGTCAATCTGTGCATTTTGTAAAGCATCACGGGCTGACTCATTGGGGTCTAGATAGACATCCGCTTGCACATTGGCCAATACTTTGGCGATGTCATTTGCCAAGACAGCGTTTTCACTAGCCCCAAAAATGACACTGCCTGTCACGGGTGCTTGACCGTCTTTATAACGCTCAAGACTAATTGGCATCGGTAGACCCAAATTTTGGGCAATCTTACGTCCCAGTGGATTTTGAACGAATTCGGAATAATGGTCTGACATAAGGACTCCTTTGAATAGTTAGTTTTGCTTAGGCTATTAGATAAAACTCAATTAAACAGTGAGTTAAACACTCAATTAAACACAGCTGCTAAACATAGATACTGTACATAGATATTGTACATAGATACTGTGTAAATTTTATACCAATCAAGTAGCATTGAACAGTCATATCAAATAAAATTTTATTGGTTTTATTGATTTATATAAATTATCGTTATATATATACTTTTAGGCGATATTTTTGTCTGCGTTTTATGGTAACATCACTGCAACTTAAAAAGTTTAGTTATTTTTAAAAAGTTGTTATTTTTAAAAAGTTATTTGGTTTAAGCTCATCCAATTTTTTTAATTGATTGCTCAAAAGGACTTTTCTATGGACAATTTTCAACACCCCACTCACCAGCCTGCTGGTAAAAAGGTCGCTATTTTAGGTGGCAACCGTATTCCGTTCGCCCGCTCGAATGGTCAATATACCAATGTCAGCAACTCTGAAATGTTGACAGCTGCGCTTAACGGCTTGGTGGAACGCTATAACTTACAAGATAAACGCTTGGGTGAAGTGGTGGCGGGCGCGGTCATTAAATTAAGCCGTGATATCAATCTCACCCGTGAATGCGTGTTAAGCACGGCGTTGAGTCCACAAACACCTGCTTATGACGTATCACAGGCGTGTGGTACGGGACTACAAGCGGCTTTCGCGGTAAGCAATAAAATCGCCTTGGGACTGATTGATTCAGGGATTGCAGGCGGTGTGGACACCACTTCTGATGCCCCTTTAGGCATTGGTGATGGGCTGCGTAAAGCGCTGTTAAAACTTAATAATGCCAAAACCAATAAAGATCGCTTGCAAGCGTTATTAAGCATTAATCCAAAAGACTTGATTGATGCACCGCAAAATGGTGAACCTCGCACCAAATTATCGATGGGTGAGCACCAAGCCATCACCGCACTTGAATGGGCAATCACCCGTGAAGCGCAAGATGAGTTTACCTTTAATAGCCATAAAAACTTGGCGCGTGCGTATGATGAGGGATTTTTTGATGATTTAATCACGCCATTTAAGGGTTTAACACGCGATAACAATCTACGTCCTGATATTTCGTTAGAAAAATTGGCGTCATTAAAACCTGTATTTGGTAAGAAAAATGCCAACCCAACCATGACAGCTGGCAACTCAACACCGCTGACCGATGGCGCATCTTGTGTGTTATTAGGGACAGATGAGTGGGCTGCAGCGAATGGATTAAAACCGCTTGCTTATCTCACCTACCAAGAAACCGCTGCGGTTGATTTTACAGGTAAAAAAGGCGTTAAAGAAGGCTTATTGATGGCACCTGCGTATGCTGTGCCACGTATGCTGGAACGTGCAGGCTTAACGCTGCAAGACTTTGATTATTATGAAATTCACGAAGCATTTGCCTCACAGGTATTGTCTACGCTTGCTGCGTGGGAAGACGAAAGTTTTTGTAAAGAGCGCTTAGGTCTTGATAAGCCACTTGGTGCGATTGACCGCAGTAAACTTAACGTAAATGGCTCATCACTTGCTGCAGGGCATCCGTTTGCCGCAACCGGTGGCCGCATTCTTGCCAGCACCGCTAAACTGCTGGATCAAAAAGGGTCAGGTCGTGCGCTGATTTCTATCTGTGCGGCGGGCGGACAAGGTGTAGTCGCCATTTTAGAAAAATAATCAACTAGCTAATATTTAAGTACCTATACTTAAGTACTTATACCTAAGTACTTAAGTATTCAAATAACTAATAAATAAGTACTTAAAAAAATAATGTAAAAAAGGCGAGATAATAACCTCGCCTTTTTTTATCGCCTAACTAAATTTAATCGGTTTTTCGCCATCCTCGTCCTGCGGTTTATTTGGGTAGTGATGATCATGACCGATATCACAGTCTTCTGCCGCTTTTTTGGGTCGATGAATATAGCCAGTGCGCTCTTCTACGCCCAAAAATTCATGCTCCCACACCATCACCGCTTGCATACAAGTTTGACGCTGTTCTTCCGTCAACTTCCGACCATCTTCCCATTTGCCAAGCGAAATCGCTTGACGAAATTTTTCAACAATTTCAGGCGTTAACGCTGATAAAATCGCTTGTTTATCCATGACCCAATTGTCCTTATACCCTTCAATAAATCAGAATAGTTTAAAAAAATTTTGCTAAATAATTAAAAAATTATAGCAAATTAAGCGGATAAAATCTATTTAGCAAGTTGTCTTACAGCCGGTTAGCTGCCTACAATGATGTGATTACAAATTGGGCAATGTTAATTTGCACACAGATATTATATGCTTTGCTTATCAAAAGTTGTGAAAACTTACCTTATAAAAATTTACCTTATAAAAAAAGAGCACCCCTATGAACTTTCTCAAATACAGCTATCATCAGCACGCTGTAACCCGTGTTTTTAATCAAAAGAAAACAGCTTTTAATCAAAAGCAATTGGCTAAAGCAGTCTTTGTATTGAGCCTAATATCCGCTCATCATTATGCGCTAGCAGCGCCCGTGTCACATGTATCACCTGCGCCAGCTCAGCAATTTTTGTCAGACACTGCCCTATCTGCGCCGACGCCTATTACCGCTACCCAAGCATTGCAAACGGCATTGATATCAGCTCGTGAGCAAAACTTAGCGGCGCAAAAAGCGTGGCTGCGGTTGTTGTATTATCCTGAAACAGTCACCACAAAACAGCCCTTTGAAAGTCGGGTCAACAATCGTTTTAACTCACAAGCAAGCCAACAACAATTTTTTGCCAGCGCGCAAGGCGCCAAAAATCCACAAGCAGAACTCGATGAAATCCTCACACAGTTATTTCACCCTACCAAAAAAAATAATGCCTCTGTGCAATGTCGCTTTCCCGCTCGTACACAGTGGCTCATTGAAAACTTAGCCATCGATACCTCAAGCATCCCCAACCAACATTGTGATGCACTCGATTCATGGCTACAAAAAATCAATCCCCAATCCGTCTCATTAATTTTTGCCAGTGAGTATTTAGATAGCCCACCGTCTGCGTTTGCCCATAGTTTTTTGCGATTTGATAATGCCGACCTTAGCAATCAATACTATTTGAACTTCACCCCAAAAGTCACCGACGGTGAGCATTTTTTAAAATTTGCTTACAAATCTAGTATCGGTGGCAATGCAGGCGAATTTACCATGACCAATTATCAGCAAGGTATCAAAGAATATTTGCAAGATAATGGGCGCAACGTATGGCAATATCAGCTCAATCTCAGCGATAAACAAGTTAAACAACTTGCCTATCGAACGTGGGAAATTAAAGACCAAAATTTGCCTTATTATCTGTTATCCGATAATTGCGCTTCTGAAATTTTGGTGTTACTAAACTCTATTTTTCCCGATAAAAATTTTTTAGTGAATAACTCCCCAATGATTTCCCCTGCCCAAGTGGTACGCATGTTAAACCGCGAAAATTTGATTCGCTCTACCAGTTTTAGTCCTTCAACACCGACTGTTGTGCAAGCGCAATTAAACGCCCGCAACGCGGCAAATCATCCCAAAAATCTTAACAATACCCATCAAAATATAGCGTTAAGTTCTCAGATATTGCCCAGCCGCGACAATCCCGTACTGGCTAATCCTTTAAGTCGATTTGATATCGGGGTCAGCCAGCAGTCGTTTGACAGGGTCAGTGGACGACCTAAATTAGACAGCAACGAGGCTATCACTTTAAATTACCGCATGGTGTATCGTGATGCGTTGGATAAAATTGATGGCTATCCCATAGGCTCACAATTGACGGCATTGAGTATGGGTCTTAGCATTCATGACAACGCCGACCACCAAGATACCGTGCAACTTGAGCAGCTAGGATTATTTGATGTGCGTTCATTGCATCCGATTAATAGTGCAAAAAAAGGTATTTCATGGGGTGGCAATATTGGCTTACAGCGAGTCTTTGACGGTATCAAGGCTATTAACAAAGATGACCACAGCGCTACAGACAATCATTTGGTCGCAAATATCAGCGGTGAATTTGGTAAAAGCGTGGCGATCGGTAGCGCTGCTCCAAACACAGGCGATATGCCCGCCAATATTTGCTATGGCTTGGGTACTATTGCAGCGCAGTTTGGTAAGGGCTTATATCATGGTTATCGTGCTGGGCTTGGCGTCAATATTGGGTGCAATGCAGAATTGCGTCCAAATTGGCGTGCGATATCGGAATTAAAACTGCCATTTTGGATAAGTGGCGATAGTGATAATGAAAGCTATTGGCAGCCCAAACTCAGTATTGGTAGTCAATATGATATCAATCAAACCAATGCGATTCGGGTTACCGCTAGCCGTGAATGGTTGCCAAAGTCTGACAATATCGATAACGTTGATGAAGTTGCGCTAAAATGGCTACATTATTTTGAATAATCTATTTTGAATAATCTACGATTAGCCAATTTTTTGCTACGCCAAGCCAAAATGGCGTAACAACGCCATGCCGATGGCTAGACTAAACATAGAAAACACGGTGGTAAATCCTAAAATATTGGCCGCTAATATTTCATTGCCGCCCATGCTGCGAGCCATCACTTGACTTCCTCCCCTCCCTATCGTTCGGGGATTCCTTCTACAAGACGGTTAAGCCCGACCGCAAGAATGTTCTTACTGGCATTGATATCTCTATCATGCCATGTGCCACACGAAGCACATATCCATTCTCTTATTCCAAGCGATTTTCTACCTTTCGGACTATTGGCGGTGATTTCACCGCAACACGAACATCGCTGGGTCGTGTATCTCTCATTCACGATTTCAAAACGACAACCTGCGTTCTCGCACTTATAGGTCAGTTGTCGTTTTAGTTCAAACCAGCCTGCATCGTAAACCGATTTGGCGAGTTTGCCTTTTTTACTGTTAAATTGATTACTCTGAATATCACCGACCACGATTAGGGCATTGTCTTTGACTAATTGGGTGGTGAATTTGTGTATCAGGTCTTGGCGTGTGTTTTTGATTTTGGCATGGATAGCCTTGATACGTTTTTTGTTGTTTGAGCGTTGGGCTATAGCTAATTGTTTTGCATATTTTAGCGTTTGCTTAATGGTTAGCTTGTCACCGTTTGAGGCGGTAGCACTGTCTTTAAGCCCTAAGTCAATGCCTACGCTACCCGTTCCGCATGATTGTTTGGGATAGTCTTTGACTGTGATACAGGCATACCAACGGTTACGGCTGTCTTGGACGACCTCAAGGGTGTTAATTTGATATAGGCTAAGGTTGTAGCTGTCCCATAGGTCGATGATTAGCTTTTGTCCTTTGGCTAAACTAAGCTGTAAGGTGGATTTTAAGCCTTTTTTACCTGTTTGGTGTGTGGCGATGTGTTTGATGGCAGATTGTTTAAACGGTAGCCAACCCAAGCTTTTACGCTTTGATTTTGGGTTATTGGTTCGCCAGTTTAGTTTGGCTTTTTTGAATTGGCGACGCGATTTGGCGTGGGTTTCATTGATGGCTTGGATAGTCTGACTGTGTAAGCCTAGCAGTTCACCACTACCTTTGGTATATTCGTTTAAATCATACGCACTAAAGAATTTGCCAGTACGCTTAAGATGCTCATAGCTTAACGCATTAACGTAGTTCCATACGAAATTCACTAAACCGCTTAGGCGGTTGAGTTTATCAGTATGTTTATCTCGTATGCGTAGCTTGAGTGTTTTCATGCAAATTATTTTAGCAAAATTTATGCAAGCGTTATAGTGTACAAGTTGCCTTATATCCACCGCCTAAAGGCGGTGGTTTTACGGCAACAGAGGATAAAAAAGTCCCAAGTCTGGCACATACCAATACCATGGGACTTATGTAGCATGGTCTAAAGTTAAGAGCTTAGCACTTCACGCGCTTTTTTGCTTTTTTTAATCATCATTGCCAAAAGTTGTACCGCAGCTGGCGTGACGCCGCTAATGCGACTGGCTTGGGCAAGCGTGGTTGGGCGCACTTTTTCAAGTTTTTGCACGATTTCATTGGAAAGCCCAGAGATATCATGATAAGTAAAATCGTCTGGAATCAGCGTGTGTTCAAGTTTTTTCATCTGACCGATTTCAACTTGCTGACGATCGATATAACCGGCGTATTTGACACCAATTTCGATTTGCTCACCCACTTCGGCAGACACGGGCGATTCGGTCAATTCGCTAATATCATCAAATGACACGTTTGGACGTTTTAATAAATCAAGCGCGTTATTTTCTTTGGTCAGTACTTCGCCGGTTTTATCGATAAATGATTGACCCAGCGTATTAGTGGGCGTTGCCCAAAGCGAGCGCAAACGTGCGGTTTCTTGCTCAATCGCTGTCATTTTATCACTATACACTTGCCAGCGCGCATCGTCTACCAGTCCTAAGTCACGACCAATTTCTGTTAAACGTTGATCGGCATTGTCTTCACGCAGCAGTAGACGGTATTCGGCACGACTGGTAAACATACGATACGGCTCTTTAGTGCCATGGGTGATAAGATCATCTACCAACACACCGATATAGGCTTGGTCGCGGCGCGGTGTCCAAGCATCCAGTCCTTGGGTGCGACGTGCGGCATTTAAGCCAGCTAAGATACCTTGCGCAGCCGCTTCTTCATACCCTGTCGTTCCATTGATTTGACCGGCAAAAAATAGGTTATCAATCGATTTGGTTTCAAGGCTTGGTTTAAGATTTTGCGGGTCAAAATAATCGTATTCAATTGCGTAGCCAGGACGCAAGATGTGCGCATTTTCCAGCCCTTTCATCGAGCGTACTAAAGCTAGCTGGATATCAAATGGCAGACTGGTTGAAATCCCATTGGGATAAAGCTCATGGGTGGTCAACCCTTCAGGCTCAATAAAAATCTGATGGCTGTCTTTATCAGCAAACCGATGAATTTTATCTTCAATCGATGGGCAATAACGAGGACCGATGCCTTCAATCACACCTGAATACATGGGTGAGCGATCTAGCCCACTGCGGATAATGTCGTGGGTGCGTTCATTGGTATGGGTGATATAGCAGTTGATTTGGCGCGGATGCATGGACACATCGCCCAAATAGGACATGAGTGGCAGTGGTGTATCCCCTGGCTGCACGGTCATGACACTAAAATCCACTGTGCGCGCATCAATGCGTGGTGGCGTGCCTGTTTTGAGACGTCCAACGGGCAGCTTGAGTTCACGCAATCTATCTGCCAAACGGATGGAAGGCGGATCGCCTGCACGTCCACCTTTGTGGTTTTCTAGTCCAATATGAATAGTACCACCTAAAAAAGTGCCAGAGGTCAACACCACTGCGCCGCAAGCAAACTCAATCCCCGACTGGGTAACAACGGCTACCGCTTTGCCGTTTTCAACCAAGATATCATCCGCCGCTTGTTGGAAAATATCCAAGTTTGGCTGATTCTCTAAGGTATGGCGAATCGCCGCTTTATATAAAATACGGTCGGCTTGGGCGCGTGTGGCACGGACAGCGGCACCTTTACGGCTATTTAACACACGAAACTGAATCCCTGCTTTGTCGGTTGCAAGCGCCATAGCGCCGCCCAACGCATCGACTTCACGCACCAAATGTGACTTGCCAATCCCACCAATAGCAGGATTACAGCTCATCTGCCCCAAGGTTTCAATATTATGCGTAAGTAGAAGCGTCTGCTGACCCATGCGCGCAGCAGCTAGCGCCGCTTCTGTGCCAGCATGACCGCCACCAATCACAATTACGTCGTAGATTTTAGGGTATTTCATCGTGTCACCCATCATTCGCTTGTCAATAAAAACTGACAATTATACCATGCTTAAAAGGCTATCGATTATTTTTTTATCAATGGCAATCATTGAGCGTTTAGCGTGATACTTTGCTTCAACAATCACCAACCACATGACGAAAAAATCAAACTCATAAAAAAATCCAAGTCATTCGGCTTGGATTTTGATTCATTCACAGATTTATAGTTATTGTGAATCGATTTGGCTATCGCGGATGATGAGTAATTCGTCTTTTAAACTTGTGACTTTAAGTTCGTTGGCATCATTAAACACTTGAATGTTAGCGCCTTTGCTATCTTTATAATCTTTATGACGACGAAAGTTGTGCTCAATTTCAAAACGCACCACCGTCGCAAGCAATGATTGCAATTCTGCTAACGTATAATTTTCCCATTGAATTTCAAGATGTGGGGCTAATTTACCTGTAATCATACGAACTTTATTATCAATTTTGACGACTTTGGTGGTCATGCTGATGCTCCAATGTTTTTATTAGTAATTATGAGTTTCATCAATAAATGCGACTGGATGAACTAGAGATTGCTTTAATGCTAACGGATTAACCGGCTTTTATCAAGCAACATTCATAGACTGGGCAATCACCCCAACCACGCTAGCCACTATTATAAATTTTCTGGTCACTTATCAGTCATGTAATGAAAAAATAGGCGCGCTGAACGCTCTTGGACGCCTAAAAACAGCCTCATCTTGATAAAATATTGGTATCACATTGTCATCACTATAGCCAGGGATACCCATCACAGGTAACGGCTGAAAGCTTTTGGATGATAGCTTAACTGCATTATCCGCTAAATATGGCATTGCTAGCTCTCGAAACATCTTAGCAATTGCGCTATCAAGCTGGTTTTTCTGACTGTCTATAGATTGCTCAAACCAACCCTCATCTACTAAAATCAGCAAGGTATGACTGGTGATATTTTTTCTTGGGTTAACCAATTTTTCAAGCAGGGCATGACCAAATGGGAAAAAGGCAATGGTACGATGTTGAGCCAACCAATTTGCTCTATGAGTGACCAAGGCCGCGTGCCATTTAAAGGCTTGTAACTGTTCAAGCAATAGTTTATCTGAACTCACCACAATGCCGCCATTTTCATCAAATACGGTTAACGCATTACGCAGCGCTGTTCTGGCGTTATGAATACCATGTTGCAAAATATCTTTGGCATGGCGTTCGTTAAATACCGCTTTGGACTGCGGAAAATTCAGCCAAATTAAACCGTTCAGCAAATCATGGTGATTGTCACGGGTTGGAATTTTCCCTGTGTTGGCAATAAAACTCTCATAAGCCTCACCCTCAGGCAGACACGCTTGCCCAACAAAGCGAATCGGTAATTTTTCAAAATTGGCTATACGGTTGGCGTTTACATCCTCATATCTATCCAGACAAGCGTTCAAATTTTCAACAATATTGATAGCAGGGGCATGACTATGTGTTGCATGACTGTGTTTTGCGTCAAGCTCAGCAAAATAAGTCAAATAGTGATACCAAGGTTTATCAAAATCAATGATGGCGTTGGTGGGATGAATCGTTGACATAAATACAATCTGACAATATAAGAATAAGAATAAGAAAAATAATCGTAGGGTTAACCAAAAATATGAGCTTACTTCAGCCTAGCGCGATTTTTTGCATCGCCTGTTTGATATAATAAGCGATTTTTAGCACGATGTTGCAAAACATCATATAATAAGATACAGTCATTCAAATTTTACCACCCAGTAGAAGTAGAGTTATTACATGCATATTTTTCTAGCTCGCAATAATGTGCAAGCCGGCCCCTATACCCTTGAACAACTCAATCAAATGCTTGCGACAGGGCAAGTGTTACTCACTGATTTGATGTGGCATCAAGGGATGGATGACTGGAACACAGTCAACGCGATGACGGATGGGCAATTTTTTTACCGTCCAATGATTGATGAAAGCTTGCCAGTCGATACCCACCAACGTGAGCAGCCCGCTTCTGATGAAGCCGATTATATTATTAACAACACACCTAATCCTATATCGCCTTCAGAAGACGCTGAGAATGTTTGGGATCGGTATTCAGCGAATAACCCGCACAAATCCCCTAACCCTACCAAGGTCACATTGACCAAAAAACTTAGCTCCAAGCAAGACATTGCCCATGCCAAAAAACAGTTAGACCTTGCCAGCATCGGTAGTCGTATCGCAGCAAAATTAGTAGATACCCTGCTTATGGTATTGGCGTCGTCGCCGCTGTTCATCTCCCTATATAACAGCCCAAATTTTGATAAATTACTCAAATGGGCAGAAGCCGGACAAACCCGATTGACGTCTGCCCAGCAGATGGAACTCATGTCAGCATTACCTGAGCATATATTGTTGTTGACCAATATTTTGGTATGGGGTTTAATGATTGCGCAAGTGCTATTATTGATGCGCCGTGGTCAGACCATCGGTAAGATGATAATGGGCATACGTATTTTGGATCGTAAGTCCAATGCCATTCCTGGATTTTTTAACTTAATCATTATGCGTGGGTTATTTACCACGTTGGCTTACTCTTTATCCATCTTTGGTTTGGTTGTGTTAGTTATTGATTTGGTCATGATGCTCACCAGCAAAGAGCGATTAAGCCTACATGATAAAATCGCCAAAACTTATGTGGTACGTGCCGATGACACCCAAACCACGCCCCTTGCGTTAAAACCTGACTAAAATGAATTAAAATCATCAAACCGTGTGGTATAACCATGCGGTTTTTTTATGCTCAATTGCCAACACGCCTCGCCACGCGCTAGGTATTTCACCTCAAAATGCGTGCGCTCACTATGATTGGGTACTTGGGTTTTCTCCACCGGTACTTGCCAAACCGTCTGTGCTTTATGCTCGGCTTCCTCTATATAACTTTCAATATTACTGGCAAGTATAAGCTCACCACTTGGTTTTAACCGAGACAGTAACCACTCAAAAAACGGCATATTAAGCCAGCGTTGGTTGGGATTATGCGGCTCTGGATTGGGATAAAGAATAAACACCCCTGACAAGCTTTGCGCGGGTACACCATGGGTGACCCAAGCAATGGCATCAGCATGAATAGCCGTTAAATTAGACAACTTCGCTTGATTCGCCATTTTTTGCATGGCTTGATATTTTTCTGCGGTACGTTCAATTGCGATGAGATGAGCATTGACATTATCGCTGGCAAAACTCAGCGCATGCTTGCCTTTACCTGCACCGATTTCAACAAAAATGGCGGGTTGCTGCCAAAATGTTGCGGCAAGTGGCTGAAAATCTCTGGGATGACGGATACGATCGGGTTGAAACGGTCTGGTAAATTGATGACTTAGCATGAACAGTCGCTTGATTCGCCCAAAAAAAAGGATTTATAGTATACTATGGCAAATAATCCGATACACCATTTTTCAGAATACCTTTTGTTTATGTCTAAAATCGAGCCGACCCCCTCAAATGCACCTGTCAAAACTTATCCCTGTCCGCGCTGCGGCAAACCCACCGTTTGGGCAGATAACCCCACCAAGCCATTTTGCAGTGCACGCTGTAAGCTCATTGACTTAGGCGCTTGGGCAAATGAGGACTATAAAGTCGGTGCAGAAGATACCCCGTTTAGTGACGAATTAGACGCTTTTAAATAACGTAGATTTGATTGGTTAGTGATTGCGCTAGCTATGATTTGCTAACTATGATTCGCTGACTATGATTCGCTAACTATGATTAAAGGAATCCCCATGAGCTCTTATTTACTCCCCACCTATAAACGCCAGCCCATTAGCTTTGTCAAAGGTCAAGGTAGTTACCTTTATACCGCTGACGGAACGCCGTATTTGGATGCGTTAACAGGGATTGCTGTCTGTGGACTCGGGCATTGTCATCCGCGTATCACTGCTGCGATTGCCGATCAAGCCGCAACGCTTGTGCATACCAGCAATCTTTTTGGTATTGATTGGCAAGAGCGCGCAGGTGAAAAATTATGCCAAGTCGCAGGCATGGATAAAGTATTTTTTGCCAATAGCGGTGCCGAGGCCAACGAAGCGGCATTAAAGATGGCGCGACTGTTTGCATCAAATCGTGGGCAAACCCAAGCCAAAGTGATTGTGATGGAAAAATCCTTTCATGGACGTACCCTACTGACCGTATCCGCCACCGCAAATCCAATGGCTAGAGCAGGATTTTTTACCTTAGATGATGATTTTATTCGTGTGCCTTTTGGGGATATTGAAGCGATTAGGCAAGCGATTGCCGATAACGACAATGTTTGTGCTGTGATGCTTGAGCCTATCCAGGGTGAAAGTGGCGTCAACACTGCGACCAATGGCTTTGATTTTTTAACCCAAGTTCGCAAAGTTTGTGATGACCATGACTTACTAATGATTTTAGATGAAGTGCAAACGGGCAATGGTCGTACGGGTCAATATTTCGCTTATCAACATTCATCCATCAAACCTGATATTTTGACCACAGCAAAAGGGTTGGGGAATGGTTTTCCTGTGGGTGCGTGCATGACCAGCGCAAAAGCCAATGATATTTTTAGTTATGGCTCACACGGCTCAACGTATGGTGGTACGCCGCTTGCTTGCCGTGTGGTTAGCGAAGTGATTGATGTCATTGATGAGGAGAATATGATGGCAACTACGCTAAGCAATAGCGCAGCATTGATTGAGCAAATCACCAGCGAGCTGGGTAGCGAAGGGGTTACTGTACGCGGAAAAGGTATGATGCTAGGGGTGGTGATGCCACAGGATCGCGGCATTGCATTTGATAGCTTGGTCGATAAAGCGCGTGACAATCATCATCTAATCATCAATGTAGCAGGCGGTAATGCCATTCGTTTATTGCCACCGCTCAATATGAGCGCCGATGAAACCGCCCAAATCGGTGAGCGCATTATTTCACTTATCCAATCAGCCTTGTAGTTTTGTTGCACTTAATGGTAAAGTTAGCCGATTAGTCAATATCGGCTTTTTCATCGCAAACTTGCCAGTCAACCGTTTGATTTTGACAAGATGATATAATAGCTGTGTTTTATATTGGGGTAATTTTATGACAACCATTGCTGTTTTTGGGCACAAAAAACCAGATACCGATGCTATCGTATCAACCATCGTCATGACCTATTGGCTCAATCAACAAGGTATAGATGCCAAAAGTTACCGCTTAGATGATATCAATCAAGAAACCAAATTTTTAATTGAACTTGCTAAAGTCCGATTACCAGAATTACTCACCCATCTTGAGCCTGACCAACTCGCTGCTTTAGTCGATCATAACGAAAGCCAGCAATCGATTGCCAATCTAGCAGACGCCCGTATTTGTTACCTTGTCGACCATCATAAACTCGGTGATTTAACCACTGCCGAACCAGCCTATATTCGTTTTGAGCCTGTCGGCTCTACCAGCACCATTTTATACCATATGTTTATGGAAAAGAATTTGCTGATTTCTCAGCAAATGGCGACATTGATGGCAGGTGCAATCATTTCTGATACGCTTAATCTGACAGGTCCTACCACTACAGACAGTGACAAGCAAGCGTTACAAGCAGTCATCCACCTTGCAGGGATTCGCGATACAAACAACTTTGCCAATCAATTATTCGATGCAAAAAGCAATATCAGCGACTTAACGGATGATGCGTTAGTCACTACCGATTATAAACAGTTTATTTTCTCAAATAAAAAATGGGCAATCGCCTGTATCGAAACTGTTAAACCTGATATGGTGTTGTCGCGCCTTGAGGGCATCCAACAAGCCAGTGAACTAATCCGCCAAAGAGATGGCTTGGATTATATGCTAGTTATTATTGTTGATATTTTACAACAGCAGTCTTGGGCGGTTGGTAGCAACGATGCACAAAATGAAATCATTGCGCAAGCATTTAATACCAGACTCAATGATAAATTGCTTGATTTGGGTCACTTGGTCAGCCGAAAAAAACAATTTGTGCCTACTTTAGAAGCATTTTATGCCAAATAGTCAGTTTTTAATTCACAAAAAAGGGCTAAATTGTTAGCCCTTTTTTTATATTCAAAAATATTTTTATGCTTCAACTTTACCCAAATTTGGAAACTTTACCGATAAAATCGCTGTCACTGTTAGCACGGCGGCAATAAAGCCTAACGAGATAGCCATCGGCACATGGAACACATCAAGCAGCAGCATTTTTGCGCCAATAAACACCAAGATGACACTAAGCGCATAAGGCAATAAATGAAATTTATCCGCCAAACCCGATAACAAAAAGAACATCGCCCGTAGACCCAAAATAGCCAGCAAGTTTGCCGTCAAAACAATAAACGGGTCGGTAGTGACCGCAAAAATTGCAGGAATCGAATCCACCGCAAAAATCACATCCGACAATTCCACCAAAATCACCACCACTGCTAACGGGGTGAAATACTTAACGCCATTTTTCACCAACACAAACCGCTCTTGACCTGACGCATCATGACTGTCATCGCTGATTTTCAGATATTTTTGTAAAAACTTATATAAGCCTGACTGCTTCGGGTCTTCTTGCTCATCGTGGTTTTGCCACATTTTCACCCCGGTGTAGAGCAAAAATGCGCCAAAAATATATAAAATCCAGCTAAACTCAGCGACCAGCCAAGCCCCTGCAAAAATCATCACCGTACGCATGACAATCGCACCAATCACCCCGTACAGTAAAATCTTCCGTTGCATCGCAGGCGACACCGCAAACGCCGCAAAAATCATCAACCATACAAAGACGTTATCAATGGCGAGCGATTTTTCCAGTAAATATCCTGTAAAAAACTCCCCTACTTTTTGAGTGGCGATAGCACCGCCAAAATTTTGTGATAGATACCACCATAAACCGCCTGCAAACAGCACAGACACGCCCACCCAAATGGCACTCCAAATACCCGCCTGTTTCATCGAAACCGCTTCACCATTTTTTGGGGTTTTAAAGGTAAAAAAATCAACCAATAACAGTATCGCTACGATAGCAAAGAACACGGCATACAGCATGGGACTGCCAATGCTCATGGGTTCTGTCATTTGATTCACTGCTGCAAGTAACATTATCGCTCCTTAGTATGCATTTACAAACTATGGTTGGCAATAAGTCAAAGGATTTTGGAAAAACGCTAAGCACAAAAAAACCTTGACTCACACCGACCAAATATGTGGTTGTGTTAAGTCAAGGTCTGGCTTACTATTTGATAATTAGCTCAATATATGGCTAAAAAATAGCTGATTTACCGGTAAGCGGCTACTTACGTAATGACGATAAATCACAAACTGTTAAAGTGAGAAGTTACTCCCCTTGATAGCGATAATGTAGCAGATTAAAGACGACTTATCAATTGAATTTATCAATCATTAAATTTTGAATTTATTGTTTGGATTCAATGGCTATACGATCATACCCCAAAACTTTTACCTGTACGTTTGGTTGGGGTGACTTATTCAAATTTGCTGCAAGCTGAAGCCTCGCCACAGATGCCATTACTATAAACCACTATAAACTAAATTTTGCCAAGATATTTTTTAGCTAAACGTTCAAAAATTTTTATATAAAACCTAACAACAGCAAAACCCTGCTATGTTGCAGGGTCTTACTTTATTGCTATCCTACTTAATTAAAAGCTATCCTACTTAATTAAAATTAGATGAGCCTAACTTTAATCTAACGATTGTTAGGTAAGCTGTGCTACGTTAATTTTGTTTGCTTCTTCAGTATACTCGCTCATACGGTCGAAGTTTAAGTATTTGTAGATATCGGCTGACATGCTGTTGAGCTTACCAGCATATTGTTGGTATTCTTCGTTGGTAGGAAGTCTGCCAAGTACCGCAGCCACCGACGCCAACTCGGCAGAAGCCAAGTACACGTTGGCACCTTGACCTAAACGGTTCGGGAAGTTACGTGTCGAAGTTGATACAGCCGTTGATTTTGGTGCGATACGCGCTTGGTTACCCATACACAGTGAACAACCCGGCATTTCAGTACGTGCGCCCGCTTGTGCATAGACATTGTATAGACCTTCATCCATCAATTGGCGTGCATCCATTTTAGTGGGTGGTGCAATCCATAGACGCGTGGTCAAGCTACCCGCAGGTACTTCTTTTAACAACGCGCCCGCTGCACGGAAGTGACCGATGTTGGTCATACATGAACCGATGAATACTTCATCAATCTTGTCGCCGGCAACGTCTGCCAAGGTTTTGGCATCATCTGGGTCGTTTGGACAGCAAAGAATCGGTTCTTTGATGGCGCTCATATCGATAGTGATGTCAGCAGCATATTCTGCATCTGCATCAGCACGTAATAATGTTGGGTTGGCGAGCCAGCTTTCCATACCTTTGATACGGCGTGCAATCGTACGCGCATCGCCATAACCTTCAGAAATCATCCATTTGAGTAGGGTGATGTTTGAAGTTAGGTATTCTTTTACTGATTCTTCAGACAGGGTGATAGTACAACCTGCGGCTGAACGTTCGGCAGAGGCATCTGATAATTCGAATGCTTGTTCAACGGTTAAGTCTTCTAAACCTTCGATTTCTAGGATACGGCCGTTAAATACGTTTTTCTTACCGGCTTTTTCAACAGTCAATAAACCTTCTTTGATGGCTTGGTAAGGAATCGCATGTACCAAGTCACGCAAGGTGATACCAGGCTGCATTTCACCGACAAAACGTACACGAACTGATTCGGGCATATCTAATGGCATTACACCGGTTGCTGCGGCAAACGCCACTAGACCTGAACCTGCTGGGAATGAAATACCCATTGGGAAGCGGGTATGTGAGTCACCACCTGTACCAACGGTATCAGGCAATAGCATACGGTTTAACCATGAGTGAATAATACCATCGCCTGGACGTAACGATACACCGCCACGATTCATGATAAAGTCAGGAAGTGTGTGCTGAGTTTCTACGTCGATTGGTTTTGGATAAGCTGCCGTATGACAGAATGATTGCATGACCAAATCTGCAGAGAAGCCTAGACAAGCCAAGTCTTTTAATTCGTCACGGGTCATAGGACCTGTGGTATCTTGCGAACCCACGGTGGTCATTTTTGGCTCACAGTAGGCACCCGGACGAACACCTTCTACGCCACAAGCTTTACCGACCATTTTTTGCGCTAAAGTATAGCCTTTACCAGTGTCGACAGGTTGTTCTGGTTTTGCAAAAATGTCAGACGCGCCCAAACCTAGGTATTCACGGGCTTTGTTGGTCAAGCCACGACCTATGATCAATGGAATACGACCACCGGCACGCACTTCATCGAGCAGCGTTGGTGATTTTAATTCAAAAGTCGCAAGCACTTCGTCAGAATCATGTTTGGTGATTTTGCCGTCATAGGGGTAGATATCAAATACATCACCCATGTTAAGTTTGCTAACATCCACTTCGATAGGTAATGAGCCCGCATCTTCCAGGGTGTTGAAGAAAATCGGTGCGATTTTACCACCCAATACAAGACCGCCGGCACGTTTGTTTGGCACGCCTTTGATGTCGTTACCCATTAACCATAATACCGAGTTAGTCGCTGATTTACGGCTTGAACCGGTACCGACCACGTCACCCACGTATGCCAGTGGAATACCGTCTTTTTTCATCTCTTCGATTTGTTTCATCGGACCAATCACGCCGTCTTGGTCTGGCACAATGCCTTCACGCGCATTTTTTAGCATCGCTAATGCGTGTAGGGGGATGTCTGGACGTGACCATGCATCTTGGGCAGGTGACAAATCATCAGTATTGGTTTCACCGGTGACTTTGAAGGTTTTGTAAGTGGCTTTTTTTGGCACTTCTGGACGGCTGGTGAACCATTCGGCGTTTGCCCAAGATTGTAACACCTCTTTGGCCACTTCATTACCGGCTTCCGCTTTTTCAGTGACATCATTAAAGGCATCAAATACCAGTAAGGTTTTTTTCAGCGCGTCACCCGCAGCTTTCGCCAATTCTTTGTCGTCTAATGCTTGAATTAATGGTTCAACGTTGTAACCACCTTGCATATGACCCAATAACTCAATCGCTTTTAGTTTTGAAATCAGCGGAGAAGTGGTTTCGCCTTTAACGATGGCTGCTAGAAATGCCGCTTTAACATACGCTGCTTGGTCAACCCCAGGTGGAATACGGTTTTCTAATAAGTCTACAAGTGTTTCTTCTTCACCCGCTGGTGGATTTTTTAATAGTTCAACCAAATCAGCCGTTTGCTGTTCGTTAAGTGGCTGTGGCACAATACCCTGTGCCGCACGATTTTCGACGTGTTTACGATAGTTCTCTAGCATGAATCTTCCTCATAGTCATGTAAGATTATTGTGTTAACCATGCGTCTGCAAGCCCTCTTTACAACACAGTTGAATTTTGAAATGGCTACTAGCCAGCATGGCTTTGGCTAAAAAATTTAACCCTTCTAATATACTTGAAATGTGATGAAATGTTAATGAGAAAATACGTTTTTGTTAACATAGCCATTATTTTTTAAAAAAATAGCCCAATAATTTTTAATAAATGCGTTTGAGCCGATTGTCGCTTTTTTTACTAGGATGAAAAATAACTTTTGCTCTGTACTTTAAACAACAAAGCTTATCCCAAAATAGTTTAAATTCGTTAGCCTAGATTTCTGTTATAATAACCCCCTAAAATCTGCTAAATGAATTCAAGGATTAATCATAGCAATGACCGACACTGTACAAACTTTTGCCCCTTCAACGCCGCACACCGATAGACCCATCGTTCGTGACAAATCAAATTGCGACAAGCCAAAACGTCCTGAAGTGGGTGAAAAACTACGTGGCCATGATAAAGTTGCCCGTATTCCGATTAAAATCATTCCAACGGTAGAAACCCCAAAAAAACCTGACTGGATTCGCGTCAAGCTGTCATCGCCCAGTGAAGTGGCGCGCATAAAGTCAACCTTGCGTGAACAAAAGCTGTATACGGTGTGTGAAGAAGCTGCCTGCCCCAACCTACCCCAATGTTTTGGTGATGGCACCGCGACCTTTATGATTATGGGAGATATTTGTACCCGTCGCTGCCCATTTTGCGATGTGGCGCATGGTCGCCCCAATGCGCTCGATGAGCTTGAGCCGATTCACACCGCTGAGACCATTGCCGGTCTAGGGTTAAAATATGCGGTGATTACCTCGGTTGACCGAGATGATTTGCGTGACGGCGGGGCGGGACATTTTGCCAATGTCATTAAAGAATCTCGTCAGTTAAGCCCTAATTGTTTGATTGAGATTTTAGTCCCTGACTTTCGCGGTCGTGAGCAAGTGGCACTTGATATCTTAAGTGACACAGCGCCTGATGTGTTTAACCACAATATCGAAACCGTACCACGTTTGTATAAAGCGTTTCGCCCAGGGTCGGATTATCAGCATTCATTACAGCTGTTAAAAGATTACAAAGCGCGTCGCCCTGATATCGTCACCAAATGTGGTTTTATGGTGGGTCTTGGCGAGACCGAAGAAGAGGTTTATACCTTACTCGATGATTTAAAGGCGCATGATGTCGATTTAATTACCATCGGTCAATATTTGCAGCCAAGCAAATCGCACGCCCCAGTTGATAGATTTGTGCATCCTGATGAATTCGACCGTTATACGGCACACGGTAAAAAATTGGGATTTGCAAATATTTGGGCAGGCCCGATGGTGCGCTCAAGCTATTTTGCCGATCGTCAATATTATGGTGAGCCTTGTCCACGCCCTACCCGTGGTGCCAATCCATTATCAGAAGCGCATATGAAAAAATCAGGCTGTTGATATGTGCATTGATTTGTGAATTTGTGCGTTAATTTAAAGCCGTCATTAGACGGCTTTTTTATGCTACCCTAATTATAAAATAACTCACAGGAAATTTGCGATGAATAACAATTACACATTCTATCTGCCTAAGGTGACGCCCGTTGCTACGTTACTAATCGTGCATGGCATGGCAGAACACCAAGGGCGCTACCAACCCTTTGCGCAATTTTTGGCAAATCATGATATTGCGGTGTTGACTTTTGACCATTTAGGTCATGGACAGCAAGCCTATGACAATGGTTGCTTAGGCTATATGGGTAACCCCAATCCTGCTGAGTTGATGATTGACAATGTGATGGACCATGCAGAGTTAATGGCTGAAAAATATCCCGACCTCCCCCATTTTATCTTGGGTCACAGTATGGGGTCATTTATCGTTCGCTGTATTTTGCAGCGCTATGGTGAGCGATTTGCGGGCGCAATAATTATGGGCACCTCAGATTTTAATCCGTTGGCAAACTTGTTTGTGCCTGTAACCAAAAACCTGAATCACTTTACCACGCGCCGTACCAATCCGGTATTGGATAAGATTTTAAACCAATTTAATAACCTACCCTTTAGAAAAGAACCCGATTTACAAGGGTTTAATTGGCTCAATTCAGATCCCAAGCAAGTAAAAGCCTACCTTGATGACAAGCTTTGCGGCTTTCAGTTTACCAACAATGGCTATTTTGCCCTCATGTCGTTGATGCAAGCAGGCACCAATAAGCATTGGTATCAACAAGTACCCAGACAGTTACCGCTGCTATTTGTCAGCGGAAAAGATGACCCTGTTGGGCAGATGGGAAAAGGGATTACGCGTATCGTCAAACGTTTGCAAAAAAATAATTTTGCCTCGGTTAGCATGCAGCAATATGAAGCGATGCGCCATGAAATCTTGCTAGAGCCTAATCACCAACAAGTGTATGACGATATTTTGGCTTGGCTCACTCACCATATCAATTAGTTTAAAATCCCTGAGTCTTGCTAATAAGTCTGACTTTTCAGTGTTTAAGCAGCGTTTTATAACTATTATGATAAATAGACTATTAGCCTCGTTTTGACACGCCAATTGCTTGTTACAAATATCGATGTGATGTATTGAAAGATTTGAAAAAACAACCATTTAATCTAAAGTTATTGATGCAGTGAAGTTATAGGAAATGTCATTGAGTACAACTGATAAAATTAAAGTGCGTTTAGATAAATGGCTATGGGCAGCAAGGTTTTATAAAACTCGTACCCTAGCCAAGGAAGCGATTGAATCGGGACGGGTCCACCATTTTGGCAATCGCGTGAAGGTTAGTAAAGAAATAGCGGTGGGCGATGAATTGACGATTCGTCAAGGGTCAGCCAATCATTACACCCAAAGGACGGTCAAGGTGCTGGCGCTGTCTGAAGTGCGCGGCAATGCTACTGCCGCCAGTGTGCTTTACCAAGAGACCGATGCCAGTATCAGTCAACGAGAATTTTTCACCGAACAAAAAAAACTTGCCAATCTTGCCCGCCCCGATCATCGCCCAAATAAAAAACAGCGTCGTCAGCTAAGCCGTTTTAGGGATATTAACCATTTTGGCAGTGATGAAGAAGGTTTTTAGTTGGCTGTCATGGGGTCATAAAAATCCCGATTTTCCCTGTGATATTTCGTTATAATAAGCACTTTATCATTGCGCTAGTCATTGCACTGGCGATGAGCACCTCTGCCGATTACTAACGATATTTTATGACCAATTTTTTTGAACCTAATCCTGCGCAGGCTAATCCTAGCTATGTGGATATTAGCGCATACAATACCATGGCATTAGCCTGTCAAGCCAAACAATTTATCCGTTTAACTCAACTATCTGATATCGAGCCGACTTTTAGGCAACTGGCAGCCCATCAACAAGCGTTTGTTGTGCTATCGAATGGCAGTAATATCATTTTGCCCGAAGTATTGGACGCGGTTGTGGTGTCACCCAGTCTTAAAGGTAAAACCGTTCTTTTTGAAGACACCCAAACAATAACCCTTGAGGTGATGGCTGGCGAGGATTGGCATACGCTAGTGCTAGACACGGTCCATCAAGGCTGGTATGGACTGGAGAATTTGGCGTTAATCCCAAGCTGGGTGGGTGGCAGTCCCGTACAAAACATCGGTGCGTATGGGGTACAAGCTGAAGATGTGATAGACAGCGTGAAAGCGTTTCATATACCGAGTTTAACGTGGCATCATCTAAGCAAATCTGATTGCCAGTTTAGCTACCGTGACAGCTTGTTTAAACAGCAAGCAGGACAGTGGCTCATTACCAGCGTGATTTTTACCCTCAGTAAAACCGCCAAACCCAATACCCAGTATGGGGATGTGGCAAAAGTTGCACAGCACTATGCGAGCCAAGCAGGTCGCGATGAAGTCACCCCCGTGGATACCATGAATGCCATCATCGACATTCGTCAAAGTAAATTGCCCGATACCAACGACTTGCCCAATTGTGGCAGCTTTTTTAAGAACCCCATCGTCGCCAAATCTCAAGTTGACCAGTTACTAAAGAGCCATCCCAATCTGGTGTATTATCCTGTCAAAGATGACCAAGGCAATTTGACTGATTACTGCAAAGTTGCAGCTGGCTGGCTTATTGACCAATCAGGGCTTAAGGGTAAAGGCATTGCCCCAATTTTAACGCATGTAAAACAAGCCCTAGTATTGACTAACCATGCGCCAAAAGTTGCGACGCAACGTGATGTAGCCAAAACTATGCAATTTATACAGCAGACTGTACTGGATAAATTTGGGATAAAATTGGAAGCTGAACCGGTTTGGATTGAATCTGATGGTAGCATTCGCCAAGCTCATTAACTACCTTGAGCGATTTTTTTCAATCATCAAACGGATTTTGACTGTTGTTGTATTGGTGGGGTGTTTAGTCACACTCAGTTTTTTTACACCCCTGTTTTCTACCATCGTATTGTTTATCTTAGATTGCTATCGCCTGCCAGAATCAGCGGTGAGCGTCAATCCTGCAACGGCGATTGTGGTATTAGGTGGCGGATTAACCAATAACCAGCAAAATGAGATTGTAATTAATCAATTTACCGAAAGTCGATTGATTAAAGCCAGTCAAGTGTATCAGCAGACTGGCTTACCCATCATCGTCAGTGGTAAGGAGGCGCCATGGATGGCAAAATGGCTACAAAAAAAAGGCATTATGTGGGTCGTGGCAGAAAAAAACAGCTTTAACACCTGTCAAAATGCCAAATTTACCGCAGAAATGGTCAATGTCAGACAGGTAATTTTGGTGACCGATGCGTATCACATGGACCGCTCAAGGCGGCAGTTTGCCATCAATGGGGTGGCTAGTATTCCAAGTATCGCCCCATTACCAAAGGCAAATGATTGGCAGCATTTTGATCAGAATCTGCAGCACTCAAGACGTGCCTTATATGAATTGTTGGCATTCGCTCGCGATCTTGTCAAACCCCAATACGACTGCCAACCGACCAATAAATGAGTTATTTTTGAATCTCTACATTGGTGTAGCCAGCTGATTGCAAAGCAGATTTGGCTTGTTGGGCACGACCGCCACCACGACTATACACTTTAATGGTATCTGATTTTGCAATGCCTTGCGCGGTTATTTTGGCAAGTAATTCACTGTGTGGAATATTAATGGCACCGGTTGGATGATTCACAGAATACTCCTCTGGGGTACGTACATCAATGACCACTGTCGCAGCGTTTGCTGTTGGCATCAATAATGCGCCAACCATGACAGCCGCGCCTAAGGCAAGCAACTGTTTTTTTGAAAGTTTAAGGGAAGGCTTAAAGATTTTAGGCATCAACATCATAATTTCCTTGTAGAATTTTGAGTTTTAAAACCAAGTTAAACCTCAATGTTTAACCTACTATCATTATAGCATCCATTATTCGCACTCAAATCACTGAGTTGCTTTGATTTGCAACCCATGTGTTTATTTTGTAAGCATACTAAAGGCTATTTGATGGCTGCTATTTGATTGCTACAGCAACACTGCGACATTTTGCCGCATTTATTTATGTCAAAATAAGCGTATAATGGTTTTTTTAACTTAATTCGTATGTTTACGCCAAGTAATGGGGATGCGCGATGCAAAGCATGTATTTTTTGATTCCTATTAGTTTAGTGCTATTTGTATTGGGTATTTTTGCCATTTATTACGCCATCAAATCACGCCAATTTGACGATTTGGACAATGAATCTCAGCGGGTCATTTTGGATGACAGACAATTTCGCCGCGAACAATTGGGGCAAAATCCCGCCAAGCCTTCATCTTCTCAGCCCCCAAAAATACAAGACCCTACTGACGAGCAAGAATAACGTGTTGGGGTTATCTTTTTCCCTGCTGATTTCTTTCTATTGATTTGTTTACTTCCTTTTGAAAAATTTTTAGACTTTTTTGGAGCATCTTATGACCTGGGCATTATTTTTGGCAGCGTTTAGCATGGGATTGTTTGGCTCACCGCACTGTCTGGGGATGTGCGGTGGCATTGTGACGGCTTTTGGGCTGTCTATGCAGCATGTATCGGACAGCAAAAAAAATGGCTTGATTTTGACGTATCATTTCGGACGCCTCATCAGTTATTCATTGCTTGGATTGATTGCCAGTGTTGTTGGGGTGGCAATCTTTCAGTCCATTATGAGTAACAGTGCGCCAAGAATTGTACTGGGTGCGGTATTGGTGTTGATTGGGCTTGCGATGCTTGGGTTACCGCTGTTTAATCAGTTAGAAAAAGTTGGGATGCGTTTTTGGCAATCGCTTGCCCCGATACGCAAGAAAGTGTTTCCAATTGATAGTTTTGGTAAAGCCTTGTTTGCTGGCTTGCTGTGGGGATTTTTGCCGTGTGGATTGGTGTATGGTGCGCTCATGATGGCGATTGCTGGCAACGACATCGCTACAGGGGCGGCTCTGATGTTTGTATTTGGACTGGGTACCATGCCGATGTTGATTGCCACGCAAAAAACTGTGGGGATGCTACAGTCGAGTATTAAAAATTTTCGCCTTCGCCAAATTAATGGGGTCATTATGATGTTGTCTGGGCTTGCGGTGATTTTTATTCCGATGATGATGCACCATAATCATAATCAAGGTTCACATAGCCACGTTTCACATAGTAACGCCAGTCGTACCATGAATGAGACGAGTATGCACCATGATATGTCAACAATGAATCATTCTGCATCTAATCCTGCTTCTGTGACAGCTTCGACTACCATGCCGACTACTATGCCTATGAACCATAATATGAGCCATAACATGAATCACGACATGCACAATATGCAGGATATGAACGATAAGCACCATGAGATGGCGATGCCTGCAAGTACTAGTCATAATCACTAGTCACTAATCATTCATTTATATTGCCAAAAAAAACAAACCTCTTAATCGATATATTAAGAGGTTATCGGTTGCGAATTTTTACGTTTTACGCTTAACTTGCAGTTTACATTTCTACCGCGTCATCGCCCTCGTCAAGATAGATGATATCGGTTTCATATTCAAACGCTTCATTTAACATATCTAACATTTTTTACTCCTATCTTTCTTCATCCAATATCCCATAGTGGCGGATTTTTTATTCATTTTAAGGCTTTTGCCATTTTTTAGTTGTTTACTTACTACTCTACTTACTATTTTACGTTATCAATGCAACTTCATAACGTCATGATATTTAACGTGAGTTTGATGACATTAGCATGAAATTCATGTGACAGGAATATGAATTTACAAAAAATTACTTTTATTGAGGAATCCTCCCGTTACTGTGAAGGTTTGTCGGTGTCGCAAGTAGTTTTAGGCATGTTTTTGAGTCGCTGTTGCTGTTCGTCATAGGCTTGTTTCTGAACGCGGTAAATTTCATACACGCACAGTTCTTCGCAGCCATTGTTGCAACATTCCCAGTCTTCGGGGTAAGCGGGCGGTTCAATTAATTTTTCATTGTTGGATGATGGTTGGCTCATATTAACTGATAAATTGTAGTCCATGTGTCTGATATAACGGGTTATTACTATCACTTGAGATAAACAGCAATTTTTCACAAATACTTTGCCAAATCAATAGTCTATCGAATGGGTCTTTATGGTGTCTAGGCAAACGATAATTGGTTGAAATAATAGCGTTATCTAACGGTAAATACGTCAAAAAACTATCCCTCACTTCTTGATAAAACCCTTCGGGTGTAATCCCCTTTAAATCTAACTTATTTAAGCTGTATTTAATATTGATTTCCCATAAGCTAATAGGGCTGTAAAAAATCTGGTTATCTTTATTGAGCAAAATTGTCTGTACAGGCGTGCTGATTTTGTCTGGTTCAATAAACAGCCATAGCAAAAAGTGGGTATCCAATAAATACTTCATCAAAACGACCCATCAATCAATTGCTCATCCGTAATTTCCCAATCATCGGCAAACGTCACGCTTGCTTTATGGGCAAGTGTGCCGAGTTTGCGGGGTTTTTGTTGTGGTTGTTGAGTCGGCAAGATGGTAATGATGACTTGTTGATGGTCAAAATGTGGCGGTGGGTCTTGCCATGTGACGGTGTCGCCTGTTAAGGTGGCTTGGTAAGCGGTTAGCATGATGTTATTTCCTTGCACGAATGAAGAAAATAATAGCATAAAATTGGCTAAAATAAAAAAGCCCTACTGGTTGTCAGCCTTTAAAAGGTGCATAAAACACCCCTACGACTTATTTAAACCAATCAAGGGTCTGATTATTTTCAGCTCGTAAAATTTCATACCAATCCGCTTTTGGCATTTTTGTACCGCCAAAATTTTTACGCTTCAGTTCAAACGGCACTTTATCTTTGATTTTATTGATAATTTTAACAAACCGTTCATCTTGCCAACTACAGGGAAACATCAAAGTTGGTTGGATAAATAAGCGATGTTGGCTTAAGTACAACCCCATGTTAGAGCTGTAAGAACGCCATTCATAATCCATTTCAGGGTCATCAGGCAATTTTACGTTCTCAGCTGCAAAATCTTTCCAAATAAAGCGATAAAATATAAATAGCTCGACAGCAGGCTCATATCTACTAGAATTTGGATGCTTTCTTAGGGCAAATTCACTCGCCAGTGGCAGTTGATTTAACGTCAATTTCCAGTAGCCTTTCACAGATATTTCACCAAATAGTTTTTCTGCTTCTTGGATACTATCCCCATCGCAAACCATCAATTTAATGTCCCGCATCGGCTGGAATAAAGTAAATTCTTGTAGAAAGTCTTGGGTCTGTTGCCACGCTAATTTTAAATCTTTTAGTCTCGCATTTTGTCCAAATCCTACTGCTTTTTTGGGACTATATATAACGGACGGTTTATAGCTTTCATAATACATAAAATTATTTCTTTATTGCCAACTGCTCAAGCAAACTTTTGACCGCTTCAATCCGCCCTTCTGGCGTGGCAAGGGCTTTTTCATCCATCATTTTTAGCCCTGTCGCGCCATTCATTTTAAATTTTTTCGGATTCGACTGAATAAGCCCAATAATGGTAATTGCTTCCACAGGGGTGCTTGGTGAAAACTCAAAGGTGACTTGCCGCTCATTGCCATCAATCTTGCTAATCTCCAGCGCTTCAGCCATTAAGCGGATTTGGTGAATGGCAAATAAATTTTTGGTCGGCTCCGGCAAACTGCCAAAACGGTCTAGCATTTCGCTGCGGATGCTAATTAGGCTGTCATAGTCTTCAGCATTAGCGATTTTTTTATAAAACAATAGCCGCTGATGGACATCACCCAGATAATCTTCAGGAATGAGGGCCGACAAATGCAAATTAATGTCACTGGTTAGCGATAATGGGGTGTTCAAATCAGGTTGTTTACCTGCTTTGATGGCTTTGGTGGCACGGTTTAGCATATCCATATACAGATTAAAACCAACTGCTTGCATATTGCCGCTTTGGTTTTTGCCCAGTAGCTCACCTGCCCCACGAATTTCAAGGTCTTCGCTGGCAAGCATAAAGCCTGCCCCCAAGGTATTAGCACGGCTAATAGCATCAAGGCGTTTTTGGGCGTCGCTGGTCAAGCCTTTAATAGACGGCACAAGCAGATAACAATAGGCTTGGTGGTGACTACGCCCGACGCGGCCCCGCAGTTGGTGAAGCTGGGCAAGCCCAAATTTATCGGCACGGTTGATGATAATGGTGTTGGCATTGGGGATATCAATGCCTGTTTCAATAATGGTAGTACACACCAATACATTGTGTGTTTTGTGGTAAAACGATTGCATGATTTGCTCAAGTTCTCGTTCTTTCATTTGACCGTGAGCCACTGCCACCCGAGATTCGGGCACAAGCTCTCGCACGGTTTCTGCCATGCGCTCAATGCTTGCCACATCGTTATGCAGTAAAAACACCTGTCCGCCACGCAATAATTCACGCAAAATCGCTTCTTTGAGTAAGTTATCAGATTTTTGCATGACAAAGGTTTTAATTGCCAACCGCCTTGCCGGGGGCGTGGCAATAATCGACATGTTTCTCATACCCGATAACGCCATGTTCAGCGTACGGGGAATGGGTGTTGCGGTCATTGATAATACATCGACATCTGATTGCATGGCTTTGATACGCTCTTTATCGCGCACGCCAAAACGGTGCTCTTCATCGACAATCATTAGACCTAAGTTGGCAAACTTGACATCTTCTTGCAAAATACGGTGGGTACCGATGACGATATCCACTTGCCCATTTGCCAAATCTGCTAAAATTTTGTCGTGTTGTTTTTTGGTGCCAAAGCGAGACAGGCTTTCAATGCGGATTGGCCAATCGGCAAATCGATCCAAAAAGTTGTCTTCGTGTTGCCCAGCAAGCAGCGTCGTCGGTACTAGCACTGCCACTTGATACCCTGCTTGCACCGCAATAAAAGCGGCACGCATCGCCACTTCGGTTTTACCAAAACCGACATCACCGCACACCAGCCTATCCATGGGCTTATTTTGCTTCATATCAAACTTAAGCGCTTCAATGGCATTGGCTTGGTCGGGCGTTTCTTCAAACGCAAATTGACTGGCAAATAAGTCATATTGGATTTGGTCAATTGGGAAGTTAATGCCCACTTTGGCATCACGGCGGGCTTGCACGTTGAGCAGTTCTGCCGCCACATCATGAATTTGGCTGAGTGCCTTGGCTTTGGCTTTATCCCATTTACCGCTACCTATGGTATGAAGCGGTGCGGTTGCCGCGTCGCCACCCGCATAACGGCTGATAAGCTGCAGATTTGCCACAGGCACATACACACTGGCATCATCTGCATAGGTAAGATGGATGAACTCTTGCAGTTGTCTATCAATCTCAAGGGTAATCAAGCCTTGATAACGCCCAATGCCAAAATCAATATGCACCACAGGGTCGCCGATATTAAGCTCACTGACCGATTTAACCAAAAATTCATCAGACACATCGCTTTGGCGACGGCGGCGAGTCTGTAACACCTGCCGTCCAAACAACTGGGTTTCTGAGACAATCGCAAACTTATCAGGAAGTACCGCGCCTCGTTCAATCGGTGCAATGGTCAAGGCAATCGCAGTGCTATGCGCCTCATCCATGTTTGCAAGAAAGTCGCTCAATCCTGAAACACTTTGCAAATTAAAACGTTTTTGCAACAGCTCCGATAAAATCTCACGGCGACCCGCAGTTTCGGCAACCAATAATATCGGTTTAGCAAACTGCTCGCGAAATGCCATCAGTCTTTGTAGTGGCTCAGCAAGTTTATGGTCAACGGTTAAATCAGGGGGGGTGTCAACCAATGCATTGATTGCCCCTGCTTTGGTGTCATCAATTGGTTGTTCGCTGGTGATAATGCGAGGATATTGGGCAATTTTTTCGTTAAAGATATGTTCTGCTAGATACAAATCTTGCGGTGCCACAATCGGCTTTTCGATATCGTGCCTGCGGTCATTGTAGCGAGTTTGGATTTGTTGCCAAAAATTTTGGTAAGCCGTGTCTATTTGATTATCGACGATAAACAAGCTATCTTTGGGCAAATAACTAAAAAAATCCGAGCCATTTTGCCAAGTATCCGTGTCAAAAAATAACGGCTGATAATACTCCACCCCCGCAGGTGCAATACCGTTCATCACATCGTTAAACAGCTCAAAACGGCGGGCAGATGTGTTGGCAAAGGTGCTGGCAAAATTGGCGCGAAACGTTTCTTTACCCTCATCCAGGGGAAATTCTCGCGCGGGTAAAATCTGAAAACTGGTGATTTTACCGATGGTTTCACCCGATTTTTTTTGACTATTGATAAACTTAACATATTGATGGGGGTCACTGTCTTTTAACTCATCCAAATCCGCTTGGGTCAAGCTACGCTGGGTTTGCGGGTTAAAAAAACGGATACTCTCAATCTCATCATCAAATAAATCAATGCGCACTGGGAACGGCTGACCAATGGCAAACAAATCAATCACGCTGCCACGCACAGCAAACTCCCCAGGCTCAAAGACATTGTCTACCGCATGATAGCCCGCAGTCGCCAGTTTTCGGCGTTCGGTTGCCACATCAAAGGTGTCACCTACTGACAAATCAAAGTGTTGACCCAATAGCCATGATGCAGGGGCGACGCGGTGCATTAAGGTCTGCACTGAAATCAGTAAAATACCATCAGTTGGCATATGGGTAAGCAAATGAATCCGCTCAGAGACAATGTCATGGTGCGGTGACAACTCATCATAGGTGAGCGTTTCCCAATCAGGAAACACATGGGCATCGACCCCACTAAATGCCAACTCTGTTTCAAGCTGATTGAGCTGATTTTGGTCACGGGTTACGACCACTTTAAGTCGGTTTTGCTGACCACTATAGCTACTGGTGAGGCTAGTGAGCCATAAGGCTTGCGTCATGCCTTGAAGGTTGCCCAGCCATTTTTTATCATGTTTAGCATTGTCAAACAACGATTGGTTAAGGCGAAAGGAAAGATGGGATAGTGGGTTTGTAACAGTCGTCATTGTTATCGGTCTTTTGGTTATAAGTCTTTTGATTAAAAAAGGCGAAAAATAATGACGTTATTGTGGGGGTTTTTGCTGAAAAATTAAAGCTAAAATAGCAGTGTTTTAGCAGACTTTTTGGCAATAATACTTTAACACTTTATCCCTGCAATGCAGCAATCTAGCGTTTTTTACCAAAGTGATATGCAAAAAAAACACCGCCAATCTGACGGTGTTTTTTTGTCAAGCTGACGTTATTTTTTGAGCGATTTAGTGATTTGGGCTTTGACAAATTTAGGATTTGAATTACCCCAGTTGGCGTAGATTTCGGTAAAGAGTGTACCTGTAATATCTTCGATTTCCGACTGGGTGATTTCGGCACTGCCTTGTTTACCAAAGATAACCACCTCATCGCCTGCTTTGACATCGGGGTAATCGGTGACATCGACCATAGTGGTATTCATCGAGATTTTGCCCAATGCAGGGACTTTATGACCATTAATTAAGACATGACCTTTGTTGGTAAAGGCGCGACGGTAGCCGTCTGAATAACCGAATGGTAAGTTTGCTAAATAGCTATCTCGTGTCAAGGTATAAGTGCGGTCATAGCCAACCGTTGAGCCTTTAGGGTAGAAATTGACGCTAGCCACACGGCTTTTGAACGACATAATGTAGTTAAAATCGGGACGTTCATAGTAAGGCTCGCCAAACAAAATCGCCCCAGGACGCACCATATCAAACCAACCTTCTGGCACGTTCAGCGACACAAATGAGTTCGCCGCATGGATGGTGAGTTTTTTACGGTCGAGTTTGGCGGTTTTAATCAGCCAATTGGTGTTTTGTTTAAAACTAGCCAACCCTTTTTGTACATCGGCTTTATCCTCAACAGGAAAATGGGTCATGATACCGACGATGTGGAGATTTTTAAGCTTGGTAATTGCCAAAGCGTCTTGTTTAGATTTCTCAACGCTCAAATCCAAGCCGTTACGGTCCATGCCACCGTCGTTGAGTGCCATATGAAAATTAATGACCACGCCCGCTGCTCGTGCGATATCACTGGCAGTTTGGGCTTGTTTAAGGGTACCAAATAACTCTTCGACATTGTATTTTAAGCCGTCTTCAATTTCTTGGTTGGTCGCCGTACGCACCCGCATCACTCGTCCTTTATAGCCGTGTTTGCGGGCGATACGGGCTTCTTCGTTACTGGCTATGCCGATACAAGGCACTTTATGCTCCATCACGGTAGGCATCAAATTATCAATGCCAAAGCCATACGCATCGGCTTTTAAAATCGCACAGATTTGGGATTTACCGCCTAAATGTGCGCGCATCGCTTCAATATTATGCCCGTACGCCTCAGTATCTATTTCAAGCCAAGCGTTGGTATTGGCAAGATTAACGATATGAGGATTATCGCCAGCATACGTTAGCGCGGGCGCGGCTTGCGCGGGCGCAGCGTGATACATAACGGTGGCGATGGCAAGCGATAGCAGAGTTTGATGTAGTTTCATAATAATTCCCAAAATGATATGACAATAAAAAAATCAGAAAAAGTACGCGCTTTCATGCGCTGATATTAACGCAGTCAAGCCACATAAAAAGCTAATATATCAACAATTGATGCGGTTTTTTAACCAACCTAGTCTACTTTTTAGTTTAGTAGCTTAACTTAGCTCATTAAAGCAATGATGTCGTACTCACAATCATGCCATTGTTATCGGCATAAACAAAGTCGCCATTATTTATCGTTATTCCACCAAAATTGAGCGTCACACCCACATCGCCCACACCCTTGCGATTGGATTTGCGGGGAATGGCGCCGAGCGCTTGTACGCCGATTGGCATTTTGCCCATATCATCTACGTCTCGCACACAGCCATACACAATCACGCCAGCCCAGCCATTATCAACGCCGCTTTGTGCAATCATATCACCTAACAACGCACAGCGCATTGACGCCCCACCATCTACCACCAAGACCTTGCCATTGCCTTTCTCATCCTTGCCATGCGTGGCTAACAGCTCTTTAACCCGGCTATTGTCTTCAAAGCATTTGACAGTTACCACTTCACCGCCAAATTTTGTGTTACCGCCATAGCTAAAAAAGCGTTTGCCTTCCATATTGGGCGCGCAAACTTGACATTCTGGATTATCATCTAATAAATCGCAGGTAATAAAATTTTGTAACGTCATGTCGCTCATCATCGCTCCTTAAGTCAATTTTTTTTGGGAAGGTTAGTTTCTAAACCGCGTCATCGCTAGCATTTCACCGTTACCGATAACTTGGGTTTTCTTGGCGGTATCGACGCGGTTAGCACATTTTTCATAAGTATGTTTGATGTGCCAATTGTTGCTCACCAGCGCCATTGCCATCGCCACCCTATCGGCTTCTATGGGACGGACAGGCAGTTTTTTAGGCACAATAGGTTTGATGAGTTTGTACGCCGTCTGTGCGATGGTTTCAAGTTTACGATCATCGTGTTTGCCAAGCAGCAAAGAGGGACGAAAAATTGCCAACTCTTGAAAGCCTAAATTACCAATCGACGTCTCAAGCTCACCTTTGACACGGTTATAAAAAAAGCGACTGTCAGCATTGGCGCCCATCGCCGATAACAAAAAAAACCGCTCTACACCTTTTTGTTTGCACGCTTTTGCAAATTCGACATTATAGGTAAAGTCGATTTGTCGAAAAGCCGCTTCACTACCCGCTTCCTTAATGGTGGTACCCAAACAGCTAAAAGCATCGGTGTCTTTACCTATTGACAGCGCAGACACAAATTCATGCATTTGATTAAAATCTTTGAGCTGGTAAAAATGCATCGAATCACTCAACCCTTTTGGCTGAGAGCGCGCAATGATAATGACTTTTTGATAAAGACTGCCAAGCTGGGTCAGTAGTGAATTGCCTACCAAGCCGGTTGCACCGATAATTAATGCTGTGCGCTGCATAAAACAATGACCTCAGTATGAATATTTTATGAGTTTTTAATGTGATTTTATTTAATCACAGATAATCAAAACTTTCACCTACAAATACGTTTTTTTCAGCGTTGGTGGGCATTGCCCGCTGGTTTTTTGGTCAATAGACGAAATACGCTGAATAATCTGCCGAAGTAAGTTGTTATTGTAGCGTGAGTTTGTTAAAATAGCGGGCTTTAAATCCGCTTGATATCGTTAATTGTGTTTCCGTGTCTAGTGATTCAAGGATTCAAGCAACCCTCACTACCCGTGTCTGTAATAAGCGAATGGCTGCTCACTTACTAACAGATCGATTTATATTGCAAATCCAAGGAGATTTACGTGGCAAATTCTGCACAAGCTCGCAAACGCGCTCGTCAAAACGTTAAACGTCGTCAATTAAAAGCATCACAACGTTCTATGGTTCGTACTTTCATCAAACATGTGGTAAAAGCCGTTGAAGATAAAAACTACGACGCAGCGACTGAAGCTTACAAAAAAGCAGTTCCAGTGATTGACCGTATTGCTGACAAAGGCGTGATTCACAAAAACAAAGCAGCACGTCATAAAAGCCGCTTAAACAAAGCAATTAAAGCCCTTAAAACTGCTTAATTGTTTGTTGCATTAAAAAAGCCAATTCACATTGAATTGGCTTTTTTATTGAGCCTGATTTGGCTATAAAATTGATTTAATTATAAAAAAGGCTGAAATAAAAAAAGCTGAAATCGAAATTTCAGCTTTTTATTTAGCTTACCTAAAGCCCATTGATGCGTTTCATCATGGTTTTAATTATGCTTTTAATTCAGCTAGGACTTGCTCACTGACTTTATCAATCGCTTGTGTGCCATCAAATTTGGCATAGCGAGGCGCGTTTTGACCTGATTTTGCCAAGTCTTGATAAAAACCAACCAAAGCTTCTGTTTGGTTATGATAAGTCGCTAAACGATCGCGGATGGTTTCTTCTTTATCGTCCTCACGCTGAACCAAATCTTCACCAGTTTCGTCATCCTTACCTTCCACTTTAGGTGGATTATAGACCACATGGTACACGCGACCTGAAGCAGGATGAGAGCGACGACCTGACAAACGAGACACGATATCTTCATCAGGTACAGCAATTTCTATTACGTTATCGATGTGTACGCCTGCATCGGCTAACGCTTGCGCTTGTGGAATGGTACGCGGAAAGCCATCAAAAATGCAGCCGTTGGCGCAATCTGGCTGCGCAATACGGGCTTTAACTAGGTTGATAATTAAATCATCTGAGACAAGTCCACCGGCATCCATGATACTTTTGGCTTGTTTGCCAAGCTCAGTACCTTCTTTGATAGCGGCACGTAGCATATCACCTGTTGAAATTTGTGGAATATTAAATTCCTTGGTGATGATTTGTGCTTGGGTACCCTTACCAGCGCCAGGTGGCCCTAAAAGAATAATACGCTTCATAAACCTATTCCTTAAGTCGAAATTATTAAAATCGCCCTATCTCATTACTGAAATAGCAAAAAAGACCCACAAATGGTGTGTTCGAATAACTAACAGTTTTGAAATACTGGGTTAACAATACTCGTTAACCGCTAAAATCTCAAGCAATTTTTGCAAAATAATTTAAATTGATAGCGGTATTAAAAATAAAAATGTAGCAAGCTTTAATCCGCCCCTTATTCAATTAAGCCCCTATTCAATCAAGGGATTTTTTATAATGATTTAAGGCACGATTTTATCAATCAGTACCGTTGTCGAGTCAGCTGTCTTTTCTAGCGGTACGGGGTTACTCGTCAAGTCACCACTTTGCGGCATGGCGTCACCTGAAGCACTAACCCGGGCAGTAATCACTAGTGGCTCATTGGTGCTAATCGCCGAGCTTAAGGTCATCGTAGGCATGATGCTATCGTTATCGCTGATGTTAATTGCCATGCCATTGATAGTTAAGCTATCTGCTGACAGTTTTTTGGCAGCAACAGGGGGACCACCTGCCATCTTACGCACATTAACAAATAAGCTTTCGCCTTTTTTCACCCGTCCTAATATCTCAGGGGTGACTTTGACATTGACTGTAATTGCCTGTTCCCCTTGGGCTTCCCGCTGATTGATAGTCTGCTCAAGTTCAGATAGGCTACTTAAGGCTTGGGTATGATCGCCAGGACGCGCTTGGATTTCGTTGCGTAGCAGTTCTACCCATTTTCGAGACTGCGCGTAGTTACCCGCTCGCATTTCACCCATTGCCATTAGCATTTGTGCGCCTTGGTGTTTGGGACTTTTGGCTAGAATATGCTCAACCACTTGACGGGTTTTGTCATCCATTACCCCGCCTTGGGTAAAAAAGCTAGTTTGCGCGTAGGTGATGGCGACTTTTTCATCATCAGGATTGAGACGATACGCCCTTGCCAGGGCTTCAATCGCTTGCTCGGGTGCTTGCAATGCTACAAACACTTCAGAGAGACGGAACCAACGTAGCGGATCGGTGGCATGATGATGCACGTTGGTTTGCATGGCGCTAATCAGTCCCACACTGTCTTTGGTCGCCCATTCGGGTGGCGTATCGATTTTTGCGGTCAGCAAATCATCCGCGACTTTTCCCAAGCGATTTTGTGCATCCCATAATTGATAGACAGGCGTGCGGTCGGCAATCATCACATAAGCCATCGCAGATAACAGCGGAATCCAGATGATAACTATCAGACGGCTTTTCCAATTGGGGGTAAAATGGCTGGTATCTTGATTGTCACTGATGTCTAGTAATTGACGCTCTAACGCGAGTTTTTGGGTTTGATAAGTCGCCTCATCGATTTGACCCTCACCAAAATCGGCATCAAGTTCTACCAACCGTTGTTTAAATACTTCAATATTCAGCGTTAGTAGCTGATTATCAGCGCGATTGGCAATGGCGTGATGGTCTTGGGTTTGCAACCAAGGTAACAAAATAAATACTGCAAGCGTGATAGCAAACAGAAGCGCGACAATGATAAAAATAATTAGCGTTGACATTAATTTTCCTTACCCACTGCTTGATTGATTTCACTAGTTTTAGCATTGGCAGCGTTATCATTGGCATTTAACAAGTCTTGTAATCGCTGTTGTTCGGCGGCTGAGAGTGGCGCATAACCCTCTTCTATGGGATTGGCGATGACAGCGGCACGTTTTGACGAATTACGGTTACGAATAAACCAAGCCAGCATCACAAACACCAACAACACAGGCGGAAAAAACCATAAAATCCAAGTGGATGGCCGCACAGGTGGTTTGTAGCTAATAAAGTCACCGTAGCGCTCATTCATATACTGGCGAATTTCGGTGTCAGAACGACCGTCTTTGACCATATCATAGGTCTTTTGTTTTAAATCTTGCGCAATTGGCGCATCGGAACCTGCCAAGTTTTGGTTTTGACATTTTGGACAACGAAATTCTTCAATAAGCGCACGATACTGGGCTTCTTGGCGCGGGTTGTCAAATTGGTAGGTATCAATGTTTGCCCAAGCTGCCATGGATAACCCTGCGACTAACAATACCATAGCCATCGCCCTGACTATCAAATGAAGAATTTTTGCAAATGTGATACTCATTGGCACACCTCACGAATTTTATCATCGGCGGCTTGTTCACGTAGCGCAGTCATACAAGGCAATACTTGCTTGTTGTAGCGCTCCTCGTTGATTTCACCCAAGATATGCTGGCGCACATTGCCTTTGCCATCAACCACAAACGACTCTGGCACACCTGTCAGACCCAAATCAATGCCAAAATTCCCTTCTTTATCTTGCACATTGAGGGTAAATGGGTCTTCATGGGTGTTGAGATAATCAAGCGCGTCTTTGGTTTCATCTTTATAATTGACCCCAACAATCGGTACGCCTGTCTTTGACATCTGCAATAAAAACGGATGTTCAACTTTACAAGTCACACACCAAGACGCCCATACATTGAGTAAAAATGGCTGTTTGGGTAACTGTGCTTGGGTAATCATTTGTGATGGGTTACCCAACGACGGTAAGCTAAAACTTGGCAAAGCGCGATTGAGCGAGGTGTTGGTCACTACTGTGGTATCTTTGCCCAACCGCGTATAAAACAGCGCTATGATAATCAAAAAAAGCACCAAAGGAATCAAAAACCAAAGTTGTCTTTTACGCATTGCCATGAGCACTCTCCTGACCTAATTCACTGTCATTTTTTACTAACACGGGGGCGATTGCCGCTGGGGTGTTAATCGCTGCCAAATTCCCCGACTTGTCATCACCCATATCAGCAAGTCTCGGCAGTTTACGATAGCGTTTATCAAACATACTTAAAATCGCACCGAGCGCCAGCACGAAACCACCCCACCACACCCAGCGTACGCCAGGTTTGATATAGATACGCACCGCCCATTTATTGGCATCGGCTTCGCTTTGATTGGCGTCCAAAATCGGCTCACCCATTGCCATATAGATATCTCTTAATGGGTTGTACTGGATAGACGCTTCGGTCATGGGCATTTGACTGACCACATAATGGCGTTTTTCTGGATAAAGGGTGGCGACTATTTGGTTATTTTTACGAACACTGACGACCGCTTGGGTGGCATCAAAGTTTGCGCCGCGGATTTTTTTTAGCTCATCCATGGTGAACTGGTAACCTTGTACTTCAACCGATTGGTTTTTTTGCATGGCAATGTCTTTTTCGATACTTAAGCTTGTGGTAATGGCAATGCCCATCACGGATAGCAAAATACCCAAATGCGCCAGCTGCATTCCCCAATAGCCCATGTGCAGACGTTTCAGCCCAGCGCCCAGCGAGCGCGCGTTACGGGTTTTGTCTTTGATATCAATCACCATCCATACCAATACCCATAAACACAATGCCGCTGACATAAAGATATTGATGTTAATGCTACTCACTAAGAAATAGCTTAAAACCCCGGCTAACACAAAACAACTGGCTAAAATCGCCAAGCCTATACCCAACAATGGACGGGTGTCTTTTTTCCAGCGGCTGACCGGTCCAATGGCTAAAAACAACAACAATAACCAAGTTAACGGCACAAATAACGCATTAAAATAAGGCGCACCCACCGATACTTGACCCAGTTTTAACGCATCGGCCAGCATTGGATAAAGTGTGCCAATCACCACCACGATGGTTGCGACTAATATAATAATGTTATTGATGACCAATAATGTCTCACGAGATTTAAGCTGATAATGGCTTTCTTGGGTCAAGCGCCAACCGCGCCACGCAAACATCGCCAGACCGCCACCGATTACCACGCCCAAAATCACTAGGATAAACAGACCGCGGGTGGGGTCTGCGGCAAATGAGTGAACCGAGGTAATGACCCCCGAACGTACCAAAAAAGTGCCCAATAAACTCAAGGCAAAGCTGAAAATCGCCAACATAATCGTCCAAGCTTTGAACACGCCGCGCTTTTCGGTGACTGCCAATGAATGTAATAATGCCACACCACCGAGCCAAGGCATAAAGGACGCGTTTTCCACAGGATCCCAAAACCACCAGCCGCCCCAGCCAAGCTCGTTGTATGCCCACATTGAGCCAAACACGATGCCTAAGGTCAAACAGCACCAAGCCGCTAGTGTCCAAGGACGCGACCAACGCGTCCACACCGCATCTAACCGACCTGCCCACAATGCTGCCATGGCAAAGGCAAACGGTACCACCGCCCCCACATAGCCCATGTACAGCATCGGTGGGTGAAAAATTAATCCGGGGTCTTGCAGTAGTGGATTCAAATCTTTGCCATCCACTGGGATGCTGGGTAAGCTGCGATTAAAGGGTGACGACACAAAAATCACCATGCTCAGCATCATCATTTGCACAAAAGATATAACCACCAACACGCGTGCGCGCATGGCAAGCGGCAGGCTTCGACTAAAAACGGCCACCGCCGCGCCCCAAGTCGCCAAAATGGTGACCCACAATAACAGTGAACCTTCATGCCCGCCCCATGTGGCTGATAAGCGATAGTACCAAGGCAGCAAAGAATTTGACTGATTGGCGACATAGATCAACGTAAAATCATTGGCATAAAACCCATACATCAAGCACAAAAACGACGTGCCCGTTGCCAAAAACTGCGCAATGGCAAAACTCCCCGCCAGTCGTTGCCAAGCAGGTTGGTGTTTGAACACCCCCACTGCTGGTAAAATAACCTGTAAAATGGCAATCACCAAGGCTGAAATAAGCGCAAAATAGCCCAATTCAGTAATTAACATACCCACTGCTCCTATCGCTGTAGTGGTTATCACACTGTAGAATTTTCACCAAAAAAATGGGTCAAACTAATAAAACACCAATATCAAATGTATCCAGCCCGCCAAAAACCCTGTCACACCGCCCAAAATAATCAGTGTTAATTCATCTTCACGAAAGGCAGGGCGCAACAGATTTTGAAATTCATTGGGCGTCAATGCGCGAATACGGTCTCGAAACAGCCCAAAGATTTTTTCTGCGCGGCTAAGATTAAGCTCAGGATTACTCATCGGCACCATGGTCGCTGCAATCGACTTATCAATAATCACGTGCTTAAGCTGACCAAACTCTTTACGACCCAGACCAAATTTCAAGCTGGTTTGAATCACCTGTGATTCCAAAACTGGGTTTAGGTGCTTTTTAATCAGCTCACGCGTTTGCATCGCACGGCTGCCATACAGCATTTCATACATGATGTTTTTGAGCGTGACCAAATCTTTGACCACAATCTCAGCAAACACCTCAGAGACCTCAGGCTGGCGTTTCATAAAACCACCTTGCCAGTTAAATTGTCCCATATGCGGTTTTTCAAAACGGATAAACGGCACTGATTTACTAAAACTAAAAAATTTGGGATAGCGATAATAATGCGGATCAATTGGATTAAACACCATCCAGATGGCAATCCAGTTGGTCAACAGCCCCCAAATCGCGGCAAAAAACGGCACCGTCCAATGCTGCGGCACAAACCAAAAAATCGCCATCTGCAAAATACCAAATACAAACCCAATCAGCGCACTGATATGCCAAATAAAATTAATCTCTTTTTGACCTACCTTCAAAAACATCCGCACCATCAGCGCACGGTCGCTTTCCATCTTGTTGACAATCATCTCGCGCATATCAACCAAGTTTTCGACATTGTAAGTCAAGTCGAGCACCAGATTTTTCATGATAGCTGGCAATTGCTCGTGTCCATAGGCATAGATACGGCGTTTGACAGCAAAAGGCAGATTCGCCCATAGCGTTGCCGAGCGCTCATTCATGATTTCATCAATCAGCAAATCCAAGTTTTGGTTCATGGTTTGGCTGATAAAATCTGCCACTTCTTCAGGGTGCATGGCTTGGAAAAACTCATCGAGTGAGCCAAGCTTGGATAAAGTTTGGTCAACGATAATCCCCGATATTTTACCCGCTTTGCGTGGCACAATGCCCTGCCAGCCGATACCACCGCCTGGGAACCCTTGAATCTTAATGCCCCAAAAATGAATGGGATGAAATAGCATCTTGAGTGCCATCCATACATGCGCCCAAGTCACGACTGCTGTCACAAATGGAATGGTCAGCATAGCGAAAAATTGCGGATGGGTTGCAAGCTTGTGCCAAATTTCTGCAAACATATCAAAAAAGCTCACATGGTGAAAAAAGCTAAAATCAAAGGACCATAAAACCGAAATGACATTATAAGGGTTGCTTGAAAACGTCTATAATATAAGTGGGTTAATAGGGGTGCGTTCAAACCGCTAGATTTTAGCACAGAAAGATATATTTTGCCTGAAGAAGTTATATTTTTAGCGGTTTTGCGTCCCTATGTTATCATCCATATTGCCGTCAATGCGGTTATCATAATTTGATACATTTGTTTTGACAGCAGCCGTTAGTTATTTGCGATTTTGGCAGGATTTGGGCATGCTTATTTACCACATTTTATGCTAGTATATCGCTCTTAAATTTTGACTTAGGCCATCAGGTTTAAGCCACCCATCACCCATATAGGAGCTTAGTAGCTGGGTGATATCCCTAAATTTGCATTAAGTTAAACATTAATCGCACCGCGACCCTTTTTAAAACCGTTCTAATTGCTGTTACCCGCTTATGAAACCACCCCATTCTTCAGATATGCAACGTGAAAATCTTATCTTTCGCCGCCGGGTAATTTTGGCATCGGTGTTTGTTCTTTTGGGCTTGGTTGGCTTGATTGTACGCTATGCTTATCTACAAATTTATACCCACGACCAGTACGTTACCCAGTCTGACAATAATCGTATCAAACTGGTTTCTGCGCCGCCCAGTCGCGGCTACATTTATGACCGTAACGGCGTGATTTTGGCAGATAACCAGCCTGTTTTTACCGCTGTCATCAGTCCTGATGAAATTGACAATCCTGACAATACCTTGGCACTACTCACCCCGATTTTTCAGTTGACACCTGAAGAAATCAGCGAAGCTTCAAAAGCCCTTAAAAAAAGTAAAAACGAACCTGTCACCATTAAAATCGGACTCACCGAACAGCAAGTTGCCCAGTTTAGTGAACGCAAACCGTTTTTTAAAGGCGTGACGATTCAAAGTAAACTCACGCGCACCTATCCCTACAGTGATTTGTTTGCCCATGTGATTGGCTATGTTGGGCGTATCAGCGACAACGACAGTAAAAAGCTGGATAAAAAGCTGTATGCAGGCACCGATTTGATTGGTAAAACAGGGATTGAAAAATATTACGAGCCGCTGCTACTAGGCAAACCCGGTTATCAGTCAATTGAAACCAATGCCTATGGCGATATCATCAAAAAACTCGATACCAAACCACCCATTCCCGGCAATGATATTTATCTAAGCCTTGATTATGGCTTGCAAAAGGTGGTGAGTGATGAACTTGCTGGAAAAAGAGCGGCTTTGGTAGCAATGGACCCTAGCACAGGCGAGATACTTGCATTTGTTAGTAACCCAAGCTTTGACCCAAACCCCTTTATCACTGGGATTAGTAGCAGAGAATACAAGGCGCTGCAACAAGACCCCGACATGCCACTGTACAACCGCGCCTTGCAAGGTCAATACCCGCCGGCCTCAACCATTAAGCCTTTTGCTGGGCTTGGTCTGTTAGATGCTGGTATCGTGACTTGGGACAGTACCATATATGACCCTGGGTATTTTAGTATTCCAGGTAATAAGCACAAATTTAGGGACTGGAAAAAATCGGGTCATGGCACGGTTAACTTGACCAAATCGATTACCCAATCTGTTGACACCTATTACTACAAGAATACCTATGAGTTAGGTATTGATAGAATGCATGACTGGATGACGCGGTTCAACTTTGGTAAAAAAACAGGTATTGATTTACCGGGAGAAAAAACCGGTGTCTACCCTTCAACGGCATGGAAGATGAAAACCTATAAAAAGCCTTGGTTACCAGGCGACACTGTCTCTGCCAGTATCGGTCAAGGTTATTTTTTGGCGACCCCTTTACAAGTTGCGAATGCAACTGCCATTTTAGCAAATGCAGGAAATCACTTGACGCCCCATCTATTGAGCAAAACCACGGGGGCGGTTAAATATTCACTTGCCAATAAACCAGATGGTAAAATTCCCTTTAGAGGCACTGAGCAAGATTGGCTCAACATGCAGACTGCCATGGAATTAACGGTAAAATCGGGTACCGCGAAAGGGGTGTATACCGAACGTTACCGTTTGGCGGGTAAAACAGGTACTGCGCAAGTTAAATCTATTGCTCAAGGCAAGCGTTATAACGAGGCAGCACTGAGTGAGCGTCACCGTGACCATGGATGGTTCATAGCATTTGCACCTGTTGATAACCCACAAATAGCGGTGGCTGTGATAGTTGAAAATGGACGTGGGGGTAGCAAGGTGGCACCCATTGCTCGAAAAGCGATTGATTATTGGTTACTTACGCGTCATACCAATCCAATCACGCCACCCTCGCCTGAACAACTTGCCAAAATCAATGCGGAAAAACAGCAACTACGACTGCAGCGCCAAGAAGCGATTTTGTCAGGTAAACCTATTGTCTCAAAACCCAGCTTATCCAAATCTACTGCCGCCAAACTCACTGCAGTGGGTGGCGCTGACTGACGTAATGTACGATGTCCAAACTATGACTTCCAAACCATGATTTCCAAACTATGATGTCCAAAATTAGCAAACGACCCAATAAAGCTACCAAATCCCCTACAGTTTCTCACGTGCGTATTATCGGCGGCGAGTATCGGCGGCGTTTGGTAGCGTTTATCGATGCCGATGGATTGCGGCCGACCCCTGACCGTGTCCGAGAGACAGTGTTTAACTGGCTTGCCGATGATTTAGTCAATGCCAAGGTACTAGATTGCTGTGCTGGTAGTGGGGTGCTCGGTTTTGAAGCCTTGTCGCGAGGTGCCAAGCAGTTAACTTCTATCGAGCCTAACCATGAGCAATTTAGGCACATTAAATCCACCCAAGCCTTGCTAGGTATTGTTGATACAAAAATTGTGACAATGGAAGCTACAATACAACAAGCCTTACCCCAACTGGCAAACACCGAGCCGTTTGATGTGGTATTTATCGACCCACCTTATCAACTAGCGTTGTGGGGGACAATTTTGCATGGCTTAATAAAGCATCAGTTAATCCATCTGCAGACATTACTGTATATCGAAAGCGATCAAGATCACACACAGTTGTTAGCATCGTTCACCGCATCGCTTGAGCCACTCAAATATAAAAAAATGGGGCAAATTTTTGCCGGCATTTATCAGCTCAAAGCGCTTTAATTCAAAGCATTTCAATTAAAAGCATTTTAATTCAAAGCCCTTGAATTTAGGCATTAAAAAACCGACTGGATTGACCCAGTCGGCAAATATAATAACCATTCACGCCTAATAGCAAACCCACTATTAGCTCTTAACGCATATACCCACTTGTACGGCAGAAGCGGACGGACAAAAATATTTTGATGACTGTCCTTTTAAGTTGTTAGCTTCATACAGATAACTGACCCCCACCACCATCAAAAATGTCACCACGAGCGATAACATAATCACCAGTACAACACTATGAATGTTGATTTTGGAGTGATGGCGCGTCATTTCTACACTATCATCGGTGCCTTTAGTATCGTTCACTTGATGGATCATAACTTGTGTCCTAAAAAATTTGAAATTTAACTGTTTAAATTTCACTCTGTTACTTAGCAATTATCCCTATACGACATAGATTGAAACCTATGTCTAGTAGTGCTACAAAAGCAATTTACAAAGGTAATCAAATATTACATTTATCTTATAGTGATTACATTCTACAATGTATTTGTTACTAAATTATAACAATAATAAAAAAATTACACAATTGTTTTATCAGAAAAATTCCTATTTGGTCATTTTTTGCGATTAATGGTATAGTGTCGTCAAACACTTGAAAAAATTTTTATCCAAACTGGTTAATAATCAATTATCTAGCTAAACTCAATTAGCTAGTCAGCTAATTCCAAGAATCCGCTATTTATCTTTATGACTGAAAATAATAATGAAAAAAAATACACACAAGCAATGGCAAGCGCTGTTATCTGCCAAACCTATCTATCATAGCAATCATTTCACCCAATCCAAGACGTCAAGGACGGCATTTCATAAGGACTATGACAGGCTGGTTTTTTCGCAATCTTTTCGCCAATTGAATCAAAAAACCCAAGTGCATCCGTTAACCCATGAGATGGGTATTCATACCCGCTTAACCCATTCGCTTGAAGTGTCTTGTATTGGGCGCTCATTAGGGATGATGAGCGCGGAAAAGCTCGGTAATGACTTGCCAAGCAGCTTTACCATGTCGGATATGGGTGCCATTGTGCAAGCAGCTTGTCTGGCGCATGACATCGGTAACCCCCCGTTTGGGCATGCAGGTGAGCAGGCGATTCGAGATTGGTTTTTTCAGCCTGCGCAGCGCCAATATCTAAGGCGGCTTACCCCACGCCAGCAAATAGATTTATTAGCGTATGAAGGCAATGCGCAAGGTTTTCGACTGCTGACCCGTAACGAGCATCATCCCGATGAAGGTGGCATGCGCTTGACAGCGGCGACGCTGGGCGCTTTTATGAAATACCCTTATCTTTCCACCCCTATCAACCCAGTCAGCAACCCAGTCAGCGACAGTGACGCACTGCCCTCACCCTTAACGCTCAAGAAATTTGGTTGTTTTGAAAGTGAAGCGCCGTATTTGCATGATTTGGCAGAGCAGCTGCGATTACCCAAGACTCAAAGGGGGTACGCGCGTCATCCATTGGCTTATTTGCTAGAAGCTGCCGATGATATTTGTTATGCGCTGATTGATTTGGAAGATGGGATTTTACTGGGTATGTTAGCGTATCATGAAGTTGAGCCACTGCTGCTCAAACTCGTCGGTAAACGGCTTGGGGTACCGTCTGAAGTCACGACCAATGCGCCTATCAGCCAAAAATTAGCCGCGCTACGGGGGCGAGCAATGCGGCGATTGGTGGACAAAGTTACTGATGCCTTTGTTGCCAACCAAGCCGCATTATTGGCAGGTGAGCTGACGGGCAGCTTATTTGACTACTGCCCCAATAACGTACGCAGTAGTATCAGTGAAGCCAAAAGCCTAGCCCATACCCGTATTTTTCAACATCCAAGCAAAGTACGCGTTGAAATCATGTCAAACCGCTGTTTACATACGCTACTTGATGCGTTTATGCCGCTCGCGTTGACGGGTAATTCAGCAGACAGTATCTCTCAGTTTGAGCAATTACGGCTGCTTAATCTATTAAATGCCCATTTAAGCAATGTTAGTCGGCAATTAGGGGATGATGTTTATCAAAATATCTTGTGTATTTTAGACATGCTGACTGGCATGAATGATCATGAAGCCTATCGGCTCGCGCAAGCGTTAAAAGGCAATTGGTCGGTGAATATTTAAACCTCATCGCTGAGCTTCAATCGCCAATCGTCAACGATTGTATATTTGGCGTTTTCCGCTTAGAATATTTTTCCTTATTTAACCCGCTGATTGGATACCTAATGACTAGCCGTGACTTGCAAAAACGCCAAACCCGTCAAGCCTTTTTTCAATCGGTGCTTCAGTTATCGAGGTCAGGGCATGCGTTTTCGTCGATCTCACTTCGTCAGATTAGCCGCGAAGTGGGCGTAGTGCCGACGGCTTTTTATCGACATTTTCAGGATATCGATGAGCTTGGCACCTGCTTAGTCAATGAAGAACTCGGTCACACGCTGCAAAGTCTGCGCGATCATTTGCAGCTAGGTCGCACCCGAACGCATGAAGGTCAAATTGCCTCAAGCGTGCGTTTCTTTTTGGAAAGTGTGGAGCATGCGTCATTGCACTGGCACTTTATTGTCTCTGAGCGCTATGGTGGTAACCAAGCTGTGCAAAATGCACTCGATGAGCAAATCAGCTTGTTTGCGCAAATCATGACCGATGATTTGGCCATGCAACCTGCGTTTGGTCATTTAAATCAAGAAGTGCGCTTGTTGATTGCGGATATGGGCGTGAATATGTATTTTTCTTGGGTGTATCAATGGCTCAAATTTGACCCCACCGAGGTACAAGGTAAGCAAGATTATCTCAATCGCTGTATCAAACAGGCGCAAGTACTGTTTTATGGCGTCCGTAATTGGTGTCCTTAATAGAAAATTAAGCTAAAAACAGTGAAACCAGCAGACAGTTAAACCAAAAAAAGGCTGAGCATTAACTCAGCCTTTTTACTGTTTATCAACCCATTAATAGCGCCAGTTATAAATCAAATCGACAGAGTTATTGATGGCAGATTTAGCCTCAATATACAAGCGTCTTGTTAATTGATAACGCATACTAAGCTCAGGCTGCGAGGTGAACACGCCTACCCCATATCGTATAAACAAGTCTGGCGTGATATACCCTGTTAGACTGACCAAAGTGTCATTGCCCGAGCCATTGGCATCTAACGTTAAACGCTGCAATCCAAACGCCCGACCAATTTGGTTGGTAAATTTGCGCGTCCCGCTTAAGCCATAACTTAACCCTGCTGCAGCAATGGTATTGTTGACGCGGTTTCTAAAGTCTTGTTCGTTGGTAGTTTGACCTGAATTGTTATTTAGGCTACCCGTCACCAATGCATTCATCGCTTGCTGTTCACTAAGTCCGCCATTATTGAACACGGTGATACTTGGCTCACTGGCACTGCCTTTGATTTTGACACCCACTTGTACGCCTTGCACATCTTTTACTGCCTCTACGTTTAGCAGTGGTTTCATCACTTCACCATTGAACCGAACTTGCGCAAAGTTTAGATTCAAGCTTTGACCAAACACTTCGACTTTTGAGCGGCGTGATACTTGCACCACCCCTTCTGCTTTCATGGTGCCTTGACCGCGCTGGGTGATATGCAGCGCACCCGCCAATGGTAAGCGTGCCCCAAAACCTTGGAAGCTTATGCGATCGCCGAGATCTACACCCACATCCGCGTTGATATTCCAAGGTTGGGTGACTTTTAGTACGTCATCAATCTGCCCCATCAAACGTCTATCAATCACGTTAACATCTGGGGATTTGCTGACCACATTGCCGGTGGTTTCAGGGGGGCGAATGGTGGCGCGAGGCACATCAATCACGCCGACGATATTCACGTAGCGCTGGCTAGGTTTGACAATCACATCAAAAATTGGATTAATAATGGCAGAAATCGCCGGTGGCTGGCTCACTTGCAGCGCTTTACCTTGCAGCTTTAGCTTGGCTTGCAACTCACGTGTCCAGTCAACTGTACCGGTAATGGTGCCTTGACCATCGCCTGCACTGGCAAAAGACCCATCAATAGAGGCTTGATTGCCTGCCACGTGCGATAACACATTAATCTTGTCAAAGCGCATCGGCACACCTGTGATGCTAAGACCGGCATCTTGTAGCTCAATATCGCCAACAAATTTGGGCTGCATGAGTGAACCACTGATTTTACCTGCCACTAGACCGTTACCTGTCAAGCGTTCAAACGATGGGAAGAACGGTTTAAATACCGCTAAGTCAATATCTTGAAAAACAACGGTACCTGAAATCGGTTTTGACTGTATGTAGGGATTGACGGTGGCATCCAAATAACCATTGCCCGCGCCATTGGCGGTTTTGATATCTGCGCGAAGTTTTAGCCCTTCTGCGGTTGAACGGGCGATGACACTAATACGCTCATAAGCAATGGTCGTTGGATTTTCCTCAGGGGTTTGTGCGGCGGTGCCAAATACGCCGTTATCGGTAAAGAAGCTGGCATTGATACTGGGTCGTTGGTTCTTCTGCCAATGAACGAGTGCGGTGCCGTTGAGTTTACCTGACCAAGCGATATCACGCGGCATCACCACAGAGAAAATTTGGCTATCAATTTGTTGCACGCTGACATCGACATTGCCTTGCCCATTACTGACCACAAGGTTGTTTTTTAGACACAGACTGCCGTTTTGCCCCACCATTTGCCAGCAGTGTGCCGCCATTTGTACATTCAGGTTTTGCCAGCCAAATAGCATCTGGGCGGGTTGTAGCTGTTGCAGCTTGGCATATTTGGTACCAATTTGTCCATTACCGAGCATACCCGACCACTGTTTTTTGGCAAGATCGATACGACCTTTGAGCGTCGCTTGTATTTGTCCTTTGGTACTATCTGCTTTGACATCCAAGGTGTGATTGTCTTGGGTACCGTTAAAATACAGTTGCACAGAGCGCAGCGGTTGATTGGCGATGTTGAGACCCGTTGCAGTCAATTGCAACTGACTGGGTGATTTGGCGAGATTGACCAATTTGCCGGTGACTTTGGCATCGAGTACCACAAAGTTTGGCAGTGAAATGTTACGCCCGACTAAATCCACATAAATGTTAGGCAGTGCTTGGTTGTTATCTTGGGTTAAGACAATACCGCCTTTAACGATACCTTTTAGCTGCGGCATGAGCTGATTGAGCGTGCTGATATCGACACTGGTCACCAGTTGGTTTTGGTTGCCATTGGCGGTGATACGATTGCTACCCCATTGTACCAGTAGATTATTGGCTTGCAGACTTTCAATAAGACGGCGGATTTGTCCGTATTTTTGACTATTGGCACTATTTTCAATGACTTGGCGCAGACTACTTAGGTCTTTTGGCAAATTCAGTTTTGCGGTCAATTGACCCGTTGCCATCAAGGGTTGGTTTTTTAGTCTGCCTTTGAGGTTCATATTGGCGATATGAATGTACTGAGCGCCTGCCCGCCAATAGCCATCGGTATTGATGGTGCCGGTGATTTGGCTTGGCAGACTTGGCACAAAATAGCTGGCATCAAAATTTTTCATGTCAGCATTGATATGCCAGCCGGCACCATTGGTCATATCAATGCTACCGTTGGCATTGATATAGCCTTCTTTGCCTTGATGACTAAATTGATTAATTTTGAGCTGTTGTGGCGTGCCTGCAATATCAAATTTAAATGAGCCTGCAGGTACGTTTGGCGCATTGAGGCTACCATCAAATTTGGCGGCGATATAAGATAACTTATTGCCCAGTACATCGGCACGTACTTTGCCCGTGCCTTTTAATGCTAAGTGTTTTTTGCTGTTGTTGGCGCCCAATAAATCCCCTGTCATGTCAATTTGGCTGATGGTGACATCATGACGGTTCAACACCGCTCGATTGGCTTGACGGATCTGTTGCAGGGTGCCGCTGGCAACCACATTGCCCGTTAAGTCTTGCAGGGGAATGCTATTTAAAATGCTGTGGGCATTTAAATGGTTGGTTTTGGCATTGATTTGCCAAGCTAACGGCTGATTGCCGCTGGCAAGTTTGATTTTACCATTGCCTGCCAAATTACCTGCCACGCCTTGATACAGCAATTGAGTGATTTCAACCAGCTGACCTGTTTTGTTGACATTGACTTGATAATTACCGCTTGGGGCTTGATTGAGCTTTAGTATATTGGCATTGACTTGGGCTTGTACACTACTAGGTCGCTTGCCGTCTGCCGGCTGAAAAATCACGTGCGCTTTGCCATTGGGACTATTAAGCTCGCCAATGTTCGGTAAATTGTGACGTATCAGCTGTTGCCAATTGGCATCGATAGTATAAGGTTTATGGCTGCCTTTGGCTTGTCGGATATCGGCATTGATAATTTCACCATCATCTTGGCGCAGATTTGCCCGTACTTGCATCGGCAATTTATCGGTTGCCACATCATAGACGATGCCTAATTTGCCGGTTAAGGTCTCTGGCGCATACGGTGCGATGTCTTTTGGCAATAGCTGACGAATCTTAAAGCCATTACCCGTATTCATCAGGGCAATACGGGTGCGGTCATGCCAATCAATCGTGCCCTGACTCGTCAATGTGCCTTGCGCGACTTTAGCCGTGAGGTATTCGATACTGAGTTTTTGATTGGCAATCACGCCGCGACCTTGATAATGCCCATCGGGGATATCTTTGGCAGTCAAATCAGCATTGATACGCAGCTGGATATTATCGGTCACCCCTGTCGCGGTCGCTAAGCCATTTTTTAGGTGGATATTTTGACTGGTGGCATACGGCAATAACACATCTTTCCATTCAAGTTTGGCATTAAATGGCGCGTTTTTATCCATCGGCTGCGCTGTTACATGCCCAGTAACATCCGATTTATTGTATTTACTTTTTATATCCGCGGTCAAAAATTTCAAACTGCCTGTGGCATGTGTATCAAGCGCATCGACATACACTTTTGACAATGAATTAACGATGACCAGTCCTGTCACATCCAGCGGATAATCCTGCTGCAGGTCAATTTTGCCTTTGATTTTATCAACGCTTAATAAATTGTTATACGCCAATTTACCTTCGCCAACCGTGATTTGGGTATCATACCAAGTAAAATCTTGGATATGGGCTTGTTTAAAATCGATGGGGTCGCGGGTCACTTGCTGATAGCGCACTAAATTTGCTTTTACGTCATCTAAAGTTAAGTTAACAGGCAGTGCAATACGTGGGTAATCAAAGGGTTTATTGGAAGGGGGTTTTTTGTAGGTGATGACCATGCGATTGATGTTGGCTTCACGCAAATGTACTTCTTTGTTGATGAGGGCGCGCCAGCCAATTTTGACATAAGCTTTATCAACGGTGACTTCGACATAATTTTTTGGCGGTTTACTAGGAATTTTAAGATCGTAAACCCAAATGCCATCACGAAGATTGCCTTTGCCGTACGTTAGGCTGATACCTGTTTGTTGAACGATGGCATTGATAAGTAACCGTGTACCCCATGGGGTGCCGACGGCATAATAAGCCCCTAGCATCACTAAGATTAAAATAAGCGCTAACACAATGGCAATTTTGGACACAAAGCCAAGCGGATACCAACGTCGTAGCCAACGTGCATCTTTTTGTGCTGGGTCTAAATCATCACTGATTGCCGTATCCGCCTGGTTAACGTCTAAATCTTCACCGTCTGGATTTTTAGGGTCTAGTTTAGTGTCTAGGTCATTATCTACCAACGATTTATCGTCAGGCTTGGTGCCATCTTCGGGCAATGAGTCGTGGTTATTATCATCTTTCATTAATATCGCAAATCAATCGTTAGCTCACTACAAAAACACAGGTTCTATGCGCTGTATATGGGCGGTATATTGGATAAACCTCACATACTAGCAAAGTTTTATCCAAAAATCTTAACTAAAAACCTTGCACAAAACAATGCAGTGATTTTTAGCCAAACTATTATAGCGGTGAACCGATAAAGAAGTGTAAACGGATATCGTTGTTATCCCCTGTCAGACCTTTTGCCACATCGAGCCGTACTAAGCCTATCGGTGATTGCCAGCGGATACCTGTACCAATACTGACCGCCGTTGCATTATCATATTCGCCAGTCGTATCATACGCATTACCAAAATCGGTAAACACAGCGCCGCGAAAACTCGGTCTAAACTCATAGTTATACTCTGCCGAGCCTACCGCTAAGGCATCACCGCCGACTAAGAAATTTTCGCCGCCATAGGTCGGTCCTAAACTATCGGTATTGTAGCCGCGGATACTAGAATCACCGCCGGCAAAAAAGCGTGAACGATAAGGCACATCATAAAAATCACCGCTATATAGATAACCCAAATCCAGTCGCCCAATCACTTGTTGTTTGTTATCTTTACCAAAAGTATACATCCCCGTACCACCCGCACGTAAAATGGCCATATTGGTGTCACTCAGTGCCCCTTTGGCACCGACTTCAAGCGAATAACGTTGGCTGTAACCCCACGTTGGCGTCAGCATATTGTCTGCTACTGTTTTATTAATTGCATAACCCGCTAACAAGGCTTGTTGGGTATAATCCGATGCGTAGTTGTTAAAAGGATAAGGCAAGCTATCGGTGCTATATTTTTCAGGGTCGACGGTCAATTTATCGCCGCGGTAGCGCAGTGAATAGGTGCGATTCCAACCACTATCATGATAAATATTGCGGGCGATACTGGCATAGACCGTGTCTGCTTCAAAGGTATTGACCAAATCATCAACTTCTTTGTGCTGATAGCCGACTGTGCCTGTCAGTTTATCATTGAGGGGATGCTTGTAGGGTAAACTGGCACTAAATTCCACCGCTTGATCGACTTTGGATAACGCCACTGACGCCCCAGTCTGCAAGCCACTTCGGTTAACCAAGTTGTTTTGGTATTTACCGGTCAAGCGCACGCCTACGTCCGTTTCATAACCTAAACCCACTTGTGCCTCGTGGGGCTTGGTGGCATTGAGTACCACATAGGTTGGGATTTGCTTTCTTTCATACACTTGTCGTGGCGTGAGCTTTGGTATGACTTGGTCTTCTCGTGGTTTGAGAGGTAAGTCTTTGTCTTTATCCAGTTTTTTTGCCGTTTTACTGACCGCATTGGCAATGACCACCAGCGGATTTTTACTTTTATTTTCAGCCTCGGGTGATAATTCCATATCTTCGGGTGCGCCCAATAAGTTTTTGGCTTTTCGGCTGATGGCATTGAGACGTTGTTCGGTCGAATCATCGACTTCAAATTGAATCGGCGCGATGTCATCTGGATCTTGCACCTGATTGACGGTTTTTTGTGTTGTGCTATCCACAGTACCTGTGGATTGAAGTTCCGATGACTGACTTTGATTTGAGTGACTTTGAGCTGAATTACTTTGAGATGCCAGACTTTGATCGGTTGAATTGGTAGGTAAAATAGCGGCGGATGTATCAGAAGTGTCCGCGGTATTGTCGGCTGTCGTATTGCTGCTGTTGGCATTGCTGAGCGTCGCCGCGCCCGATTGTTCAAATGCGATATCGCTTGCTGCTTCGTCCGATGGCATGATGACATCCACATCCACCCCATTAAAATAACGGGTGGCAGTCAAGTTGTTGGTAAATTCGCTGACAAAGGGTTGATAGTAGGCATCGCCTTTTTGGTACGTCATTAAGGCTTTGAACAGCTTTGGTTTTAAAGGCAGTTTATCGGGGTCATCGGTCAAATTGCCTTGTTTATCAATGCTGTATATTTTTACCTCATCAAAGTGATAGCGAGTTTTTGTGTCATAAATTAGGTCAACATCGGCGGTATTGTCCGGCAAAATAATATCTACTGAACTATTAAGCCATTTGGCATCGAAGTAACCATTGGTCTGCGCGACGCCTTCAATCGTGGCCTTTGCGGCTTTATAGATACCATGACTGAACACGTCCCCTTCTTTGGGCGGGATTTCTTTTTCAATCACAGGATACACCGGCAGCGCGTTATCGCCTTTCCCGCCTTCACCACGAATATCAATGATGCGATTTTGCACGATGACGGGTTTGCCGACCTCTAAGCTGACTTGGATATTGTCTTTGCCCAAATGTTTGAAAGCGATTTTAGTGTCATAAAATCCCACCGCCTCTGCTGCATCTTTGGCAATTTGACGTAATTTGTTCACACTGGCATTAAAATCCGACACCGATTCGACGGTCACTTTTTCCAATGCCGCTTTGATATTGCGCGCAGGCTCAAGTTTGGCATCTGCATTGGCAAAGCTGACATCAATATAGTTTAGCCCTTCCCCACGACCAATGATTTTGTTCTTCAAACGCGCCACGATACCTTGCGACTCTGCGGTCACGGTTGAGTTGGCTTGTGGGGTGGTCAATGCCGCTGTTTGCTGTTGATAGGCGGGCAAGTAATCATTGGGATTGATGGTGTCGGTGGATTTGATATTACTGGCATCATTAGCGACGCCTTGATTACTAGGATTTTGATTAGCAATATTTTGGTTAGATAAATTGGTTTGCTCGCTCACTTTTTGATTAATCGCGTCGAAATTCTGTTTTTCGGTTGTTAGCTGCTCAGTGACTTGTGCTTGGGATTGTGATTGGGTATTCACGCTTGCAGGCTTGCTATTGTTGACTTGATTGGCAACCGACTGCGGCGTTGTTTGGTCTAATGCCTTACTGTAGCCGACACTAGGTTGGTTTTGTTTCAACGTCGCCACAGGTTGGTTGAAATTATTAAAGTCTGCCAAGGTCTGATTATCGAGCTGTTGACCAATTTTATCTTCAACGCGCTGCTGATTGAGTTGATACAGATAAGGCTGAGCGGTATTGGCATCGGTTGTGATGCTATCTTGCGCAGTTGCCGCAGGCGTGGTATTTTGCGTTGCTGTGGTACCCTTGCTGTCATTGGCGCTGTTCTGCGCTGCACTGCTAGTGGTTAGCTTGCTATTCGTTGCTGAGCTGTTAGCTGAACTACTAACAGTAGCTGACATTATTGGCGTTTGTGCCCCCCAAGCAGGCACCACACCCATACCAACCAAAGCCATCGCCAAACGTATGGGGGTCAAGCGAAACAGCGAATGTCTTGCTACGCTAGACTGGGTGAGGCTTTGACAAGGATTTGACGATAGTGGACAGATGGCTTTAAGAAAACTAAACGGGTTATCGGTCCATGCGGTTGACGGACGATAGGGTAGCAAATTTATTGGTTTCATGATAAAAATCAAATCCTTGAGCGAGCACTAGGCGATTTTAGCATAAACATTTTGCTAACCAAACATTTTCGCAACCCTTTGTAAAATATTTGTTAAGATAGTCATCATCAGACATTTCTAGGATTGCTCATGAGTACCCAATTTGCACTTTTTAAATACAAACGGTTTAGCGCCATGTTTGCCACCCAGTTTTTAGGGGCATTTAATGACAATGTATTTAAGCAAGGTTTGATTTTAGTACTGACCTTTATGGCAGCGGCAAAATTGGGGATGCGTGTCAGTTTGCTCAACAATCTGGCGGCGATGCTATTTGTATTGCCGTTTTTTTTGTTTTCTGCCTTGGCGGGTCAAATTGCTGATAAGTATGAAAAATCTTGGCTGACAAGGCTGATTAAAATCCTTGAAATCGTCATCATGGTAGTTGCCGCATTTGGGTTTGTGTTTGAGATTTATCCGCTATTATTTGTTGCGTTATTTTTGATGGGTACCCATTCGGCATTTTTTGGTCCAATCAAATACGCTTATCTGCCCCAAGCCATGACCACCGATGAGCTGGTGGGTGCCAATGGGCTATTTCAAATGGGCACGTCACTGGCTATTTTGACAGGGATGATGCTGGCTGGCGTGTTAATGAAGTTAGACAGTCCGCTGTTTTGGATATCTGGGGTGACGGTTTTTGTGGCGATTATTGGCTACTTGGCTTCTCGGTTTATTCCCGTCATGACTGCGCCACAGCCTGACTTGACCATCGACTGGAATATCTTTCGTACTAGCTGGCAAACCATTGCCAATCTATATCGTCTGCCGATTATGTGGTTTACCATTTTGGGTAATAGTTGGTTTTGGTTTTATGGTGCCACGTTTTTGACCCAAGTCCCTGAATTTAGCAAGTCTATTTTGCTAGGCGATGAAAGCGTCGTGATATTTTTATTAACGCTGTTTTCTGTCGGTACGGCGCTTGGCTCACTGTTATGTAAAACGTTAACCAAAAACCAAGTGAGTTTAAAGCTGTTGCCCTTTGGGATTGCAGGATTGACGATTTTTGCGATTGACTTATATTTCACGCTTTCAGCGATGCATTTGCCGCCACTTGCCAACAACGCGCACTATAGTATCGGTATGATTTTTGCCACGCCGGGTGCTATGCGTGTGTTTGTCGATTTGTTTTTATTGGGTTTTTCCGGCGGTATTTATATCGTACCTTTATACGCTTATATGCAAGCTTATTCACCGGAAACAAGCCGTGCTCGCATTATCGGTGCCAACAATATTTTAAATGCGGTATTTATGGTGGGTTCGGCGATTTTTTCGATTGTTTGTTTGACCCTAGTTAACGTGAGCCTGCCGATGCTATTTGCGATTGTCGGAGTGATAAATTTAGTTATAGGCATTTGGCTATTTTTAAAACTAAAAAAATACAGCCCTACTAAGCCCATTATGACCCATGAATAACACCCTATCGCTCTGTTCAATCAGCCTATTTAATCGCCCCGTTAGGTTAGCACAAATAGCTAACAATGCTGGGCAAGGGGTAAATGGCAAGCAATGGATAAACAAGGGGTTTTGCGCCATGTTTTCATTTGAGTCCAAAATGTTGCTATTTGTTATCGTTTGGCAAAGAAACGTTGTTGTTAACGCCAGTTACTTTGTAAGTGGTTAAAAGTTAGTTACTATACCCTGACTTGTTGTAATTTTTTTTGTATTACTTGCTAGGAATGACGGTTATGTTTGCCACTTATAAAACACTGTGCACCCCCAAACTGGTAAAACTCAGTGCGATAGCCTGTACGGCGGTGTTGATGACCGCTTGTGCTTCACAGAAGATTGCGACCGTGGATAAGCGCCCTGTGTATGTACGGGGTGTGCCCAACTACTATATTGTCAAAAGCGGCGATACTTTAAGCAAAATCGCCACCACTTATGGACTAGATTATCGCCGGGTTGGCGCGCTCAATGGCCTTGATAGCAACTATACCATTTATCCAGGGCAACGCTTGATTTTAACCTCAGCAAGCAGTCCCACTTCTTATCGCCCAACCACCATTCGCCCTGTGACGGTCAACCAATCATCCCGCCCGTCTAACCCGACTTATTACCCGCCTAGACAAGCCAATAACTCATCAACCCCGTTACCGATGCCAAACCAAGTCATCGTGCCAACCAGCAGCTTGTCACAAGGTTGGTTACGTCCTACCACTGGCAATCTATTGCGACCATTTAACCAGCAAACAGGTACGCTAGGTATGTGGTTTGGCGGACAAGCAGGCGCAAATGTTGTCGCCAGCCAGCCAGGTACGGTGCTGTATGTCGGTAGCGATTTGCCAGAATATGGCAAATTGATACTAATTCAGCACAACAGCGACTATATTAGTGCCTATGCGCATTTGGGAAGTTTTGCGGTACAAGAGCGGCAAACGGTGCAAGCAGGTCAAACCATCGGTACCGTTGGGACAGACAATAATTTGAATCAACCTGCTGTAGAGTTCCAAATCCGTTATCGTGGCACGCCAGTGAACCCTGCCAGTTATTTAAAATAATCAAGCAGCTATTTTAAATATCTAAACAGATGTTTTAAATAATCGTAATAAAAAAGCTAATCTATGACGATTGGCTTTTTTTGTCAGCGTGATTATCGGTGAGGATGATTAGAGGGCAATCGCGGTCGCCATGTTATTGGCATAATCAATCGCATGATAGAGACTATCGGTACTCGCTTTGCCTGTCCCTGCCAAATCCAGCGCCGTGCCATGATCGACTGAGGTGCGAATATAAGGCAACCCTAAAGTGATATTCACCGTTTCGCCAAACCCATGTGATTTGAGCGGCGCCAGTCCCTGATCGTGATACATGGCGATAATCGCATCGGCAGTGGCGATATGCTTTTGGGTAAACAAGGTATCAGCTGGCATCGCCAAACTAATATCGACACCTTGATCGCGATAATGCTGTAACACAGGATTGATGATGTCAATTTCCTCTCTGCCTAGATAGCCGCTTTCCCCGGCATGAGGATTGAGTCCACAGACCAATATTTTTGGGTGAGTGAGACCAAATTTTTGCTGACAATCATGGATGACAATATCGACGGTTTTTGCCACTTCTTCGTGGGAAATCGCATCAGCGACCGCTCGCAGGGGCAAATGGGTGGTGACTAATGCCACTTTCATCAGGTTATTGGCGAGCATCATCACCACTTTATCCAGCCCCGACTGCTGCATAAAAAATTCGGTATGCCCCATAAAATCTGGCAACACAGTCATAATCACCGATTTTTGCAGTGGCGCGGTGACAATTGCAGCGACTTGTTTGCTGATGGCGAGCTTATGCGCCAGTTGCAGCTGTGCGATGACCATTCGCGCGTTATGGGGATTTAGCTGCCCTGCTACCACAGGTTGTGCTGTTGGCACATCCACCACCAAAATAGTGTCATGCGCTGATGGTTGCGCAATTTTCGGTAAATCTTTTAACTCATGTAACTGATGCATGGCTAACTGTTGGATCACCAACCCGTCTTTTATCGCGCCTTTTTGTTTGAGCTCACTATACCTTTGTTGCAGCGCTTTGATATCTGCCAACACAATGACAGCGCGATTGGGCAGATTTAATTGCTGTCTGTCAGCAAGCAGCAACAGGATATCCATGCCAATACCCGCAGGTTCGCCCGAGGTAATCACTAAGGGAAGACGTTGCGTGGTCATTTTTATACCTTTTGATAAACACTGATAAAGCTATCAGTTAATATTTTTTAAATTCATTATCACATGTGGCGGATTGTTAACTTGAAAAAACAGTTTCATGTTCATGACGTCAACTAAAACTTTGATTACACGGATGATGGTTAGCGATTACCAATGGTTTGATTAAATGAAATCTAATTATTTGCGTAATGTTAAGTAAGTATTGTATACCCAATGAGTTTGCTATTATTAACTTAATTTAAATCAGTGTATAATAGCACTACACTTTACTGTCAATCCTGTATTTTACTGTTGTTATCAATGGAGTCCTTATGGCTACCTACGAACATATTAACCAAAAAGTTGAAAAAATGTGTCAGCAATCTGAAGATTTTTCAGTTCGCGTACCACAAGTCATGCAGCGCCGCATCTATATGATCGCAAAACAAAACCCCCTCAACAATGCCAAAGAAATGAAAGAAATGGAACGTATGGTGACTGAAAAACCCATCGCATTTTTTGAATCTTGGACGCAAATGGCTTGGCAAGCGCTCGTTGCGCAGCAAAATATTGGGCAATTAATGTTTTCAAACTGTATGAAATTAAGCTTGGGTCAACCGATTTCATTGGAAAACTTCTTTTATGCTGTTAACCAAGAAGCGCTGCATGTATTGGAAAAAGGGATGCACCCTATCTATAGCCGCGTGGCAGCCAATGCCAAACGTTTAAGCTAATTTTTACTTTTTTAAGCCACACCCAATATTTTTTTATTGGGTTTTTTTATTTTTATAGGTTTTTGATGTCAAAAAACTGGTACGCCCAGCGGGACTTGAACCCACGTCGGTCGCTTAGGAGGCAACTGCTCTATCCAGTTAAGCTATAGGCGTAAAGAGCTCCTATTTTATCATATTAAATCGTAAATGCTTAGCATCTGCTGATACTTTTTAAGCGTTTTGTTGCTGATTTTGTAGGTTCGCAGTTTGGCAATTCATAGTATAATAGCGGGCTAAAGACGAACCGCAATAAAGGCAATCCATGGCATTTGTACACTTTGGTATTCACACCGAATTTTCTATCACTGACTCGATTGTACGCATTAAAGCGCTGGTCAAAGCTGCCAAAGCCGATAACCAACTGGCGCTTGCCATTAGCGATTTATCCAACCTGTATGCCACGGTCAAATTCTATAAAGCTTGCCTGGATGCCGGTATCAAGCCGATTATTGGCTCTGAAGTCTGGCTTGAAAATGATAGTACGACGGTAACGCTACTTGCCAGCAACCAAATCGGCTACAAGAATTTGACCAATATCGTGTCAAAAGGCTTTGTCGATGGTCAAGTAATGGGCAAACCGATTATTCAGCGTGACTGGATTTTTGAGCGCAGTGAAGGGGTGATTGTGCTGTTCACCGAAAAATCAGACGTCGGTCAAGCCATGTTATCAGCTCACCCAGAAAAAGCCGATAGCCTACTACAACAATGGCAAACCACATTTGCCGATCGTGTCTATTTTGCCATTAAACGCACAAAGCGTACCAACGAAGACCGTTTTATCGAGCAAGCCATTCGCATTTCCAATGCCTTTGATGTGCCTATCATTGCCCATAATGACGTGCGTTTTTTAACAGAAGATGATTTTGAAGCGCACGAAGCACGGGTGTGTATCGCCAATTCGCAAGTGCTTGCCGACCCCAATCGCCCACGTGATTATTCCTCTGAGCAGTATTTAAAAACCCAAGATGAGATGACTGCCCTGTTTAGCGACATGCCAGAGGTGATTGACAACACCTTGGATTTGGCAAAACGCTGTAACGTCATTATTCCTATGGGTCATCACGATTTACCCGAATTCCCCATTCCCGAAGGCGATACCATTGAAACTTTTTTCCGGCGCACCGCCCAAGAAGGTCTAGAAAAACGCCTTGAAAAACTCTACCCCATCGACAAACGCGACGACAGTTGGGCAGAAAAACGCAAGCCGTATGATGCGCGTTTGGCGTTTGAACTCACGACGATTTTGAATATGGGTTTCCCCGGTTATTTCTTAATCGTGATGGACTTTATCCGTTGGTCAAAAGCCAATGATGTGCCTGTAGGTCCTGGTCGTGGCTCAGGCGCGGGGTCATTAGTGGCGTATTCGCTCAATATCACTGACTTAGACCCGCTAGAATATGACCTACTGTTTGAACGGTTTTTGAACCCTGAGCGGGTATCCATGCCAGACTTTGACGTCGATTTTTGTATCGAAGGTCGCGACCGCGTCATTGATTATGTGGCGCAAAAATACGGACGAGAAGCGGTATCCCAAATCATCACCTTTGGTACGATGGCGGCAAAAGCGGTGGTGCGTGATGTCGCGCGCGTTCAAGGTAAATCGTATGGTCTTGCTGATAAAATCTCCAAACTTATCCCCAAAACCCCAGGTATTTCGCTGGCTGAAGCGGTTGAAGCCGAACCGCAGCTCAAAGATTTGCTTAACAATCCTGACAATATGGATTATGAAGATGCCAATGAGATTTGGGAAATGGCGGTACGGCTTGAAGGGATTACCCGGGGCGTTGGTAAACATGCAGGGGGCGTACTTATCGCGCCGACCAAAATCACCGATTATAGCGCCATCTATTGTGATGAAGAGGGTCATCCCGTCAGTCAGTTTGATAAAGACGATGTGGAAGCAGTTGGCTTGGTAAAATTTGACTTTTTGGGTCTGCGCAATTTAACAGTAATTAATGCGGCCGTTAAAAATATCAATGCCCGCCGCGCTAAAGAACAACAGCCCCCGCTTGATCTTGAGACTTTACCCTTAGACGATAAGCCTACCTACACGCTGCTACAAGATGCCCATACCACCGCTGTATTCCAGCTTGAAAGTACCGGCATGAAAAAATATTTGGCCAAGCTTAAACCGACCAATATTGAAGACGTCATCGCCATGTGTGCGCTATACCGCCCAGGCCCTCTCGATGCCGGAATGGTCGATATGTACATTGACCGTAAACACGGCCGCGAAGAAGTCATCTATGACCATGACCGACTTGAGCCGATACTGGAAAATACCTATGGGGTGATTGTCTATCAAGAACAGGTGATGCAAATCTCGCAAGCGATGGCAGGCTATAGTCTAGGCGGTGCCGATATGCTACGCCGCGCGATGGGTAAGAAAAAACCCGAAGAAATGGCAAAACAGCGCAGTATTTTTGTGGAAGGGGCAATTGGTCAAGGCATCGATGATAAACTTGCCGGCGGCGTGTTTGATTTGATGGAAAAATTTGCCGGCTACGGGTTTAACAAATCACACTCAGCCGCATACGGCGTGTTAGCCTATCAAACCGCCTATTTAAAACACTACTACCCTGCCGAATTTATGGCGGCGGTCATCACCTCGGACATGAATAATACCGATGGCGTGGTGTTTTTTATCAATGATTGCCGCGAAAATTTTGGTTTAAAAGTAGAAAACCCCAGCGTTAACCACTCCAATTGGGCATTTGTGCCGATTAACCCGACGACCATTGTGTATGGGTTAGGCGGCATTAAAGGCGTAGGTGAAGGTGCGGTAGAGTCTATCGTGGAAGCGCGAAAGACAGGCGGTGAGTTTACCGATTTGTATGATTTTTGCCGCCGTGTTGACACGCGAAAAGTCAATAAACGCACCCTTGAAGCATTGGTTAAAGCAGGCTGTTTTGATAGTTTTGCGCCAAAATTACAACCTGATTTGGCTGCGGATGAAGCTTATCACATTCGTGGCGCGTTACTTGCCGAATTGCCAAAAGCGGTACAGGCAGCCGAGCAACAGCGTAGCAATGACAGCCTAGGGATGATTGATTTATTTAGCGATATACAAGAGGTCACTGCGCCACCCCCATTGCCCCGTGAGCCGGTCTGGACAGATGCTGAGCGCTTAAAAGGCGAAAAAGATACGCTAGGACTTTATCTAACTGGTCACCCGATTGATAGTTATCGCGATGAGTTAAAACGCTATACGCCAAAGACATTGGGCGATTTAAGCGAAACCAGCTATGGCGAAACCGTATTTTTTGCAGGCTTGATACTCGATGTGGCAAACTTTGGTAATCGCTCAGTGATTACGCTCGATGACGGTACAGGTCGTATCGAGGTGAGTTGTTATGCCGAGCGCTTTGCCCGCGTCAAAGACAAGCTTAAAGTGGAAACCGTGGTGATCATCGACGGCTCTATTCGTGAACGCGATGGCACGTTTTATGCCAGCCTACAAGAGGTAATGACTTTAACCGATGCGCGCAAACGCTGGCTAAAAAAAATCAGCATCAAAATTGCAGGTCATGATATGGCACTGTTTGAACAAATACAACAATTGTTAGCGACCGCCAATAACTCAACAATTCACTATTTATCGCATCAGTTGAATCACCCTGCCGACAATGTCCAATTTGCCGACAATCAGCCCGCCAATGCATTGGCTCAATCGGGTCAATTAGGGGTACCCATTAACCTATGTGTGTATAACGACTATGCGATTGCCCATCTTAATATGCCAACGCATTGGCAAATTGTGCCGACTGAAGAGAATTTTGGCAAACTCAAAAGCTTGGTCAATGAAGAAGATTTGCATTTACATTTTAGTTAGCGTCTGATTTTGGTGAATTTGGCCGATAAACCCATCATGTGATAAACGTTTGTATCCTTTAAACTGACTTTCATCGAAGTTTTGATAAAATTCAATGAGATATGGGCTAAAATAAGCCAATCAAATTTAATCAATGATGTTTTATTTAATGTCCCATCAACAGGAAAATCATGTGACTCAGTCCTCCCATATCAGCTTGCCCCAGTTTGAAGAATTAAGAGCATTACTTGACGAAGATTTTGTCGATTTGATGCATACTTATATGCAAGATAGCTTACAACGTTTATCGGAAATGGAGACAGCGTATGCCAATTTAGACAACCGTTTGGGGTATAATGCAGCGCACGGGTTAAAAGGCGCTAGCTCTAACCTTGGCGCTACCGAGCTGACCGAACTTTGTTATAAACTGCAAGAAATCTGCCGCACGGGTCATATCAATCAACATGAACAACTGATTGAAGAAATCAAAGCAGAATGCCATGCAGTGAATGACCAAATACAATCGCTTATTTCGTAACGACTGGCTGAAATTTGACAACCCATGGTAACGACTGACACTAACGCTTCTCCGCAACCCTTCTCAACCCTTGCGGCATTTTTAGCCGGTATTCGCATTGTAATGGTGAATACCACCTTGCCTGCCAATATCGGCTCTGCCGCCCGCGCCATGCACACCATGGGACTAACGCAGCTCACGGTGGTGGCGCCCAAACTACCGATTGACGAGGATGCCTATGCCCATGCCGCAGGTGCCAAAGCAATTTTAGATGCTGTGACCATTTGCGACACCCTTGAGCAAGCCCTGCAAGATTGCCACTGGGTAATAGCTACCAGTAGTCGCCAACGCCATATTCCAAGACCCGTATTATCGCCCCGACAAGCGGCCGAATTGATGGTCACTAATTTTCACAACCTTGACGATGTAATGACAGATTCTGCGCATCGCAATTGGCAACTTGCCATTGTGTTCGGTCGTGAAGATCGCGGTTTAACAAATGAAGAGCTGCAATTGGCCGACTACCATATTCAAATTCCTGCCAATGCGCAGTATGGGGTATTAAATGTGGCGGCTGCGGTTCAAGTGATTGCCAGCGTTTTTTACGAAACTGCCGAATTGGCATTGACAGCAAGAACAGCGGCTGAAAAATCGATTGATTTGACTTTTCGCCAGCAGTGGGATGAGCCGCCTATCTCAAATGATCAGCGTTTACAGCTAGAAAATAGGCTGTTGGCATTGCTGGAGAATTTAGATATCTACAATCCTGCCCAATCTAAAGTGATGCCTCAGCGTATTAATCGACTCCTTAGTAGATTACAGCTTGATATCAAAGAATATCAGTTACTACAAGCTACTATCGCAAAATTACTTAAGTCCTAAGCTTATTTAAAATTTTCAAGCAATTGATGAGTTCGTGATATCATAATCACTTAAAATTTTTATACAATCGGTAGTCAGTATGTTGTCCGTCATCCAAAATTTATCCAAAAAAACCCAGACCATCAAAGCAGAATTACAAGAGGACATCCAAGCGGTGTTTGACCGTGACCCTGCGGCACGTAACACGCTTGAAGTGCTGTTGACTTATCCTGGCGTCCATGCGCTATTGATTCACCGCGTCGCTCACAGTATGTGGCAACACAATAACAAAGGCTTGGCACGGTTTGTATCCTTTGGCAATCGATTTTTGACCGGGATTGAAATTCACCCTGCAGCAAAAATTGGGCGGCGATTCTTTATTGACCATGGCATGGGCGTGGTCATTGGTGAAACCGCTGAAATCGGTGATGACGTCACCTTGTATCACGGCGTCACGCTGGGTGGGGTATCATTAAATGAAGGCAAACGCCATCCCACGCTGGAAGATGGCGTGGTTGTCGGTGCAGGTGCCAAAGTATTAGGCGGCTTTACCGTGGGTAAATATGCCAAAATCGGCTCCAATGCTGTCGTTGTCAAAGAAGTGCCTGCCGGTGCGACCATGGTAGGCGGCGCGGCGCGTCTGATTCATGATAAAGCCAAAGCGGAGCAAATGGGGCTTGATAGCTTAGCAAATAATGGGGTAACCCCAGCTGACGACTATATCGAAAAAACCGTCATCGAAAAATCAACCGATGCTGGGCAGATGAATGCGGTTGGACAAACCTCTATTAATACTTCCGCTACCAATGAGGAAGATTGCAATAAAATTAAGCTACAGCAAGCGGGCGTTTTTCATCAATATGGGATTGACCCCAACACCCAAGACCCGGTGGCAATGACTTTTATCAAAATGCTCGAGCACATTCGCCAGTCTGAAGCGCGCCTTGATGAATTGCAAAGTGCGATGTGCAAATTGGATCCAAATTTCTGCAAAAAACAATATACCAAACTTGATATGCGCGATTTGGATGCCGTCGATCCGCAATTTTTTATGGAAGATGAATTGTAAAATAAATTCCATCCGATGATAAATACGAGATATTATTGGGTGACTGCTTAGGTGATTAGCTTAAAAAGACTGGGGCGTTGGCGTAGGTTTAAGTAAAAATTGGTTGCTTCGTTTGATGGTTTGCAAATCCGCTAATACCTGATCTTGCCAACTCGTTTCTGCCCCAGTCAAAGTCACATCGGGTTTGACGCCTACGCCATCAATTTTCTCACCTTTACTTGAGTAATAATGAGCGACCGTTAGCTTTACTGCTTCGTTATCATTGATGGGTACAATGCTTTGGATAGAGCCTTTACCATAGCTAGTTTCGCCATAAACCTTGGCACGTTGGTTGTTTTGTAGCGCACTGGCTAATACTTCAGCCGCCGAAGCGGAATAACGATTTTGCAACACCACCAGCGGTAAATCCGCAAATTGGGCTGTGCCGTGGGTGCGCATCACCTCTTGTATGCCTTGCCGATTTTTAATCTGCACCACCACTTTATCGTTCATAAATAAACTCGCGATATCATTGGCAGCTGACAACACGCCACCTGGGTTATTGCGCAAATCGAGTACCAGCACGCTAAACGGCTGATTTAATTTGGTGAGTGCCATTAAAAATTGCTGCTGGGTATTGTTCTGAAATACGGGGATTTGCACCACCGCAACACCATTAATGATGTTGGTACTCATGGCTTGTTGTTGTACTAAAGTTCTTTGCACAACCACCAGATGTTTACGACGACCTTTATCCGAGACTAACAAGCGAGCCGTTGTCCCTGCGATGCCTGTCAGCAGCTGATCGACGTCTTGCGAGGTTCGCGTGCTGTCTAACTTATTATCATTGATTTGATGCAAATAATTGCCGCGCTGAATACCCGCTTTTGCAGCAGGCGAGTTGGGCAGCACGTCATCAAACACCCAGCTATCTACATCGGCATGAAAACTGACACTCACGCCAATACTGCCAATATCGCCTTCGGTAAATAACCTTAGGTTTTCAAACGCGTTTGCATCCAGATATTCAGAATAAGGATCGAGCGCAGCTAAAGTGCCTGCCATCGCATTGGCAAACAGCGATTCATCATCGACATTCGTCACATAGTTTTGACGGATGATATCAATCATTTTGACAAATTTTTCAACCGTGACGGGTGATACCGCCCCCAATGCCACTTGCTGGATTTGCCCAGAGGCTGGCGCGATGGGCTGAGTGTCTTTTGGCTGAGTGTCTAGGTTTGGCTGAGTGGTGGGATTAGTCACTATAGGGGCGGTTGACGTAATATCCACCTCCCCGCCATCGTCAGCGCCGTCATCCGTCAAATTGTCTTCATCAGAGCCATTAGGTATATTCACCACACTGATAGGTACGGCAGTAGGATTGACGCCCGCAATCGCCTGAGTGATTGCGGGTTTTAATGCCGTTTTATTGGTTTTTGCCGCAACTGAGGCAGCAGAAGTAACAGGTGGTTTAACAGGCGCACTGACAGTCGGTCGGTTAGCAGCATAACCCAATGAACCTATCCCCCACAATGCCAGCACGATAACGTGTCTTTTGAAAGTAGGATTAGATAGTGGTTTGAAACGCTGCGTTACCATAGGATAGTTGCACCCATTAACTGTTAGTTTACTACGATTAAGCTTTCACCTGTCATTTCGGCAGGTTTGGCAAGGTGCATTAAGTCCAATAGTGTTGGCGCCACATCCGATAGCTTACCACCTGTGCGAATGTGCACGGTATCAGGTGCTTGCTCATTAACATAAATAAATGGCACTAGCTCTGTGGTGTGCTGGGTGTGTACCTGTCCGCTATCATAATCCTGCATTTGTTCAACATTACCATGGTCAGCGGTAATCAGTAAATGCCCATGATTGGCAATCACGCAATCAGCAATGGTTTTCACACAGTTATCCAACGTTTCGACGGCTTTGACAGCGGCATCAAACACACCTGTGTGCCCTACCATATCACCATTGGCATAATTCACAATCAGTACATCATACGCACCGGAATTAATGGCATGGGTCAATTTTTCAGTGACTTCTGGCGCACTCATTTCGGGTTGTAAATCATAAGTAGCAACCGCAGGCGAGTTGACCAAAATTCGCTGCTCCCCTTCAAACTCTGCTTCGCGCCCACCACTAAAAAAGAAAGTCACGTGGGCGTATTTTTCGGTTTCCGCAATACGCAATTGGGTTTTGCCTTGGGCTTGCAAATATTCGCCTAAGGTGTTGGTCAGCGATGTCGGTTCAAAAGCGATACTGGTCACATCATTGTTTTGTAATTCATCGGAGTATTTGGTCAGCATCACAAATTTTGACAGCGTTGGCAGTTTTTCACGCGTAAAGCCATCGAAATCAGCGGACACCAGTGCTTGGCTGATTTCGCGGGCGCGGTCGGCACGAAAATTCATAAAAATCACACTGTCATTGTCTTGGATAGTACCAAAGTCAGCGTTTTGGTTAGCATAACGCACCCAAGTCGGTTTGACGAACTCGTCACTTTCACCTGCGCCATACGCTGCGCTAATCGCTGCAGCACCTGATTGCACCACCCGTTCTGCTTTGGCTTGGGTCAGCAAATCATACGCTTGCTGTACCCGATCCCAACGTTTATCCCGATCCATCGCAAAGTAGCGACCAATAAGACTGACCAAATAAGCCGTGCCTTCATATCGCTCATTAAGCGTGGCAAGCGCTTGTTCTAATTGTGCGACATAATTGTCCGCACTTTTAGGCGGCGTGTCACGACCGTCCAAAAATGTATGGATAAAGACCTGCTTTGCACCCTGCTGCAATGCCAGCTCGACCATCGCGACAATATGATCTTGATGCGAATGAACTCCCCCATCAGATAACAATCCCAGGATATGCACATTGGCGTTTCGGTTATTGGCAAGCTTTACTGCTTCGGTTAATGCAGGGTTGCTAAAAAATTGCTGTTCGCGGATTTCTTTGTGAATACGGGTAGAGTCTTGATACAAAATACGACCTGCACCCAAATTCATATGCCCGACTTCAGAGTTACCAAACTGCCCTGCGGGTAAACCTACGTCTTCACCTGACCCTGAAATCAAACCATGCGGATAATGCTGATACAAATAATCAAGGTTTGGGGTATGCGCCGCGGCAATCGCATTATCACGCTGATCTTCGCGATATCCAAAACCATCTAAAATCATCAACACATGGGGGATTTTTTTAACCGTCGATTGATGGGTAACCGAGTTAGATGCTTGATTCATTGTTGCCTCTAGAAAAGCTAAAAATAAGGAAATACAAAACTAGTATTAAAAAAATTTTGAAAATTATAGCATAGCTCGCTCCATCTCTTTAACCCAGATTTTGCGTCATTCTGTTAACTGCAAAGCCTGTTAAATGCTAAGCCTGTTAACTGCTAAGCGATATGATGAGAGCAAAAACCTTGTGATATGTTTTGACGGTTTTAATAGTATTTTGACCGTCAAGTTTGATTAATTTAATCAATCATTGAATTAACGAGCGAGCTTTTGCATCATCTTAGGTAATCTGCTACAATGCGTGCATCTGGGGTATTCGCCAGTTTATGGTTTTACCTGAGCTGATAATTTATATAAGGGTATGCGTTCTTTTCACTTGTTGTGCAAGCCTGCATCCAGCTACGCTGCGATGATTCAGGAAGCCTTAAGAGTGGTTGCCATACCCACCCTGAACGTTACAGTTCATGGGTTCACATAGACAGCGGTACTCTGGACCAAAATTTAATAAAAAAACCATCTAACCCAATTCGGCTAGATGGTTTTTTTTGCTCAGCCATTGATTAACTTAAAAAAATCAATTTTGCCAATAAAATCGCCGTTAACACCCAAACCGCAGGGCTCACTTCTTTATAGCGTCCACTCACCAATTTGGCAATGGTATAGGTGATAAAACCTAACGCAATCCCATCCGCGATTGAGAAGGTAAGCGGCGTCAACAGCAGCACTACCGCGACAGGTGATGCCTCGGTCAAGTCATCCCAATCAATCTCACGCAGCGTAAATAACATCAATACCGCGACATAAAAAATCGCCCCTGCCGTCGCATACGCAGGAATCATCCCAGCCAATGGCGCAAAAAATAACGCCAATAAAAATAACACGCCTACCACAATGGCGGTCAAACCGGTGCGTCCACCTGCTGCCACGCCTGCTGTGCTTTCTACATAACTCGTTACCGATGACGTCCCTAGCAACGACCCTGCCACAGCCGCCGTTGAGTCAGCAAACAAGGCTTTACCTAGATTCGGGATTTGACCGTCGGTAGACATTAACCCCGCTTTTTTGGTCACGCCAATTAATGTGCCTGATGTATCAAATAACACCACGAATAAAAAGGCAAAAATCACACTAACCATACTTACATCAAGCGCGCCTGCAATGTCTAACTGCATAAAGGTCGGTGCAATCGATGGCGGCATTGACACAATCCCTGAGTAATGGGTTTCCCCTGCCAACAAGCTAATCACCGTCACAATTAAAATTGACAACATCACTGCTGCAGGGACTTTACGCTGCACAAATACGACAATCAGAAAAAAACTCAAAATCGCCATCGCAGGACCAAAATCGGTGAGTTTGCCCATCGTCACAAACGTGGCGGGACTTGCCACGATGATGCCCGAGCTTTTAAGCGCAATAAATGCTAAAAACGCCCCAATCCCTGCGACGATACCTTGTTTAAGCGTATAGGGAATGGCGTTGATAATCCATTCACGCAGTTTAAAGGCACTAATCAGCACAAACAGCAAGCCTGAAATAAACACCGCCCCCAACGCCACTTGCCAGCTTTTACCCATTCCCAAGACGACGGTAAAGGTAAAAAACGCATTTAAACCCATGCCAGGTGCCAATGCCACCGGCAAACGCGCAATCAATCCCATCAAAAAACAGCCCAGCGCTGAGGCTAGACATGTCGCTACAAATACCGCCCCTTTATCCATCCCTGCCTTTGCCAGCATATCGGGATTGACAAAGATAATATAAGCCATGGTCAAAAAGGTTGTCAGACCTGCCAGAATTTCAGTTTTTATCGTTGTATTGCGGCCATCTATGCCAAAATAGCGCTCGATTACATTCATCTATATTCACCCAATTTATTCATCCAATTTATGCGTCTAGGTTGCATCTGTATCCGTTGTGTTGACAACGCTTTTGTGCCCGTTTTCTGCCCCATTGTCATTCAACAACGCCCAAGAAAAACCCCCTATTTTACCCTAGAATACGCCAGCAACAAATAACTGATTAAAATAAACATAAAATAACTGGGAATTTTGAAGCCAATTTATTTCTTTGCTGCCTTATTGGGCAAAGGGTAAAAATTGGCGGTTGTAAGTGATGATTTGTGGCGGCGTATTATTTTGCGTGCCATTTTGCATGTTAGGTGGTACTGGCATGGGTGTCGCTGACACACCAGAAGCAGTTGCTGGGTCATTGTCAGCTTTAGGTAAAATCTTAGCGATTTGGCTATGCAAAAAAAGCTGCTTGTCGTCACTTTTGACACTGACAACGACGTGAAAACTTTGACTTTGGGTGGCTAACAGCTTGGCGATGCGTGCTTTGTTGCGCTCGTCAATCTGGGCAAAACTTGGTACTGCCCACAATTGAGTCAAGTTTTGCACCGCTAGGTTGTTTGCTCGGGCATTCGCCCAATTGATGATTGCTGTATCGTCGATTTGGTGGGTAGCCGCCACATTTGAAGCTGCGCTAGTGTCTTGCCCAGATTCTGGGGCGTCATCACTGTCCGAACGGTTTGAGCCTTGCGGATGGTTGCCATTGGCTTCGGTAGGTAAATTCACCAGTACGCTTAATAGTTCGGGCTTCACTGTGTTGATATTCATGGGCAGATAATATGGCACTGCGGTCAGATACGGCGCTAATTTTTGCAATGCTTCGCTATCCATACCGCGCACATATTGCAATTCATTGATTGAGATAAAAGTCTGGTTAGCGATACCCATCGCCATTTTTTTGCCCGTACTTTGATAATACGCTGCTTCTGCGCCACCGTCGGCACGGGTGTCACTGTCTGGGTCTTGCCAATCAAGCACCGCCATCGCAATATTGGGCGATAAGCCATTGGCTTGTAACAGCGCCTGAAAAAATGCCAGTGCCGTGTCATCTACTTTGCCATCGTGATACAGGTTGTTAATATTAAAACGGCTGGCATCATCGTCGATTTTAATACTGACCTTGGCTTGATTTATGGTTTGCTCTGCCAGCGGTTTTGCCCAAGCATCTGCTAAACTATCGACTTGGTTGACTTGGCTGTCTTGCGCAATCAAATTGGTCGCCATAGCTTCCCCTGCCAAGGCATATTCCCTAAGCTGCCCTTGACCTTTGGTCAGCTCAAATTCTCGAATCATCACTTTTTGATTGGCAAGCATACTGCCTGCCACGATGGTAATCGCCACCACCAACAACAAAATAGTCAGGAGTGCCATCCCTTGTTGCCCATGCCGATATGGCGGGTTTGCTATGGCAATATTTGCAAAAATTTTAGACGGAGTGCGGTTTGTTGGCATGGTGTATTTGCTAAAATTTGATTGAATTATGGGTTCGGTGCGTTTGGCGGTGTGTTTGGTAACGCAAATCGCCAAGTAATCGGCTCGCCTTGATAACTAAAATTAAGCTCGATGCCGCGTGGTAACTGCTGATAAGGCGTCAAATCTATCCTGTTTTGCAAATTGCTATTTTTATCTGTTACGTTATCAGTCGGGTTGGGAATCGGATTGGTTGAAGCATTGGCTGTTTGATTGGTGTTTTTTTGCGCTTGTATTTGCTGTACCTTTTGCAGCGTGGCTTCATCTGGAAACACACTCACCGCGTCAGGCGTCAATGCTCGCCAGCTGGCATCCTTGATACCTGTCAATAACACACTGGTTGCAGGGGTTTCGTTGTTGTCGTCTAACTGGTAAAAACGCCGTTTAGTCAGCGTTTCCCCCGCCACCGAATATTGTATTTTTGCTAGCATAGGTGACGGCTGATAACGCGGATCGGGCGCGGCAAAACGGATAAAACTTATTTGTGACGCATTTAATACAAAGGTTGGCGTCATAGCGGAACTATTGGTCGATGCCGTATTATTGTCAGTCGCTGATAGGATTGGCACCGCCACATAATTGCTGGTTTGCGCCAAATCTTGCGACAGCTGTAAATAAGCATAATCAAGCTGTGATAATGATTTTTGATGTTGGTAGCCGCGCTCGCGACTTTTGGTCAGACTATCCATAATCTGCCATCCCGCCAATGCCAGCATCGCAAAAATCACTAACGCAATCATCAGTTCGATTAAGGTAAAGCCTTGCTGGGATGTTTTATGCGGTGCCATTGCAGCAGAGCAATGAATAGAAAAAGGGCTCACGGCGTTGTCCCCATATCCTTTACCAGCACCGCATCGATATCCACCACGTCTTTTTTTGCGCTGCCATCGACAATAGGTGCTACGCGAATATGAATGGGTTGGACAAAGCCTTGACTGGTTTGTATGATTTGCGGTGAGATAACCACTTGCCACTGACGGCCTTGCGAGGTGATTTGCCGAGTATCGGACGCCGCAAGCCAAGTTTTTTGTACTCGTAATTCTGCCAGCGTGTTTTGCGCCACATAATAGCCAAAGGTCCGTGTTTTCATGTTATCCACGGATTGCACATAACTGCGACTGGCTTGGCTCGCTGATATCGCAACTACCGCCAAAATCGCTAATGCCACCATGACTTCAAGTAACGTAAATCCTTGCTGATGCTGCTTGATAGCCAGTCTATTTAAGGTAGCCAGTCTATTTAAGGTGGCAATAGTCATTTTGCCACCTCGATTGCCCCGGCTTGGTTGACGATGATGGGATTGCCAACTGCAAAGGTTTGTTTGTCGGCATTAGTTTTTTGGATGCTGATTTGCACGGGTGTCGCCTCGCCTGTCCCAAACCACACCACAGGCGGTGCCTCGCTGCCGCTTAACCAGCTGGCGGTGGGTTGGGTATTTTGGGCGGCGTTAGTATTAAATGGGTTATCCAGTGGGCGGATTTTGACGTCAAGGTTGTCTGGCACATCCAGCGGTGGGATTTGTTTTTCTATCACCCATTGGGGTGGCGCAGGTTGTGAGGTTATGGCGGCATTGGCATTGCGAACAGCACTTTGAGAATAGGAAAAGGCGTTTTCTAATTTAACCACTACTAGCTGATTGGGCGTGTCATTTTGCGGCAGTTTGATTGCCAACCCATAAGGCTGCATGCGTTCCGTTGATAACAAGCGTACATAATCAAGATTACTGGTGAGACGCTCATAAAACGCCGTGTTTCTACGATTTTCACTACCCCCTACCGATAAACTCATCATCCCAGCAAAAATAGATAAAATGACGATGACCACCATGATTTCGATTAAGGTAAACCCTTGTTGCCCACCCATCGCACTGGGTGCGGGCGTGAAAGTTTTACAAGACCGACCAAATAGCAATCGCATCGTTATGCACTCAGACAGAACAGGGATAGTTTATAAAGCTTAACCGGGGGTGATGATAGTTAACTAGTATTCTTTGACATCTACTATTTGACACTTATTATTTGACATTGCGCAGCGTCAGGCTTGACTCAGTCTGTGAATTTGCCGTATGAGTAGCAGCGTTTGATTGACTCGCGCCAGTAGGCGCATCGACTGATTGCACCGCAGCAGGGTATTGCTTGGGAATGTCTAAAATATGCTGAACCAAGGCAAAACGTAAAGTATCGCGGCGACCGAGATAGCGTTGGTAAAAACTAGAATTCAGCAGTCCTGCACCACCTTGACCCATCGCCCAAATGGTTGACAGATAGTCTCGGGTACTCATGGTACTGTGTAGCGATTGCAGGTATTCAGCCGTGGTATTGATTAATCGCTTCATGCGTTCACGGCGAATTTCATACAACTGCGAAAAAAGCTTATTAAGCCCTACAGCAGAATTGGCTAAGCGTTCTTCGATTTGGTTGAGTAATATGGCTTTTTGCGGATTGATCAGTTGAAACAGGGTAAGACGTGCCACACCTGCGGCAGGACAATCGCCGACTTCGCTCAGCGCAAGTAGTTGTTGCTCATGACGGATAATGATGCGTAAAAACAATTCATCTTTGCTGGTAAAATGCTTGTATAGCGTACCTTTGGCTAGGTCTAGCTGCTCGGCTAGACTATCTAGGGTGATATCGCCTTCCCCAGACTCTAATAGCAACTGCTCGGCAACTGCCAATATGACTTCTTCACGATTTTTGAATTGTTGTTGACGACTCATTGATTACTCCATCAGTCTGTTCTAGTAGCCCCTATTGTTGACGAGACCCGTTACATCAACCCATCTACGCACAACTGTTAAATGATAAAAAATAAATGATAAAAAAATGCCCGCTTAATAACTTTGCATAGTAACCCAGCTTAATGACCTCGCTTAATAACATAAGAGCAAGGTTGCTACGTATGATACATGACTGATGAGTCATTGCCAAATGTTTTATCACATAAATTTTATTACCTACTTAATAAATTATAAAGATTTCGTTAACTATATTTAAGCATACTGATGTAATAATGCATCAAAATTTTGATGGGTTAAGTGCGCGAACTCATCCACTGGCATGCCATAATGTTTGGCGAGAAAATCCGCCACATAGGGCACAAAAGCAGGCTCGTTAGATTTACCGCGTTTGGGCACCGGCGCGAGATATGGGCTGTCCGTTTCAATCAAAATGCGATCTCTAGGCAGTTTTTTCGCCACTGCTTGTAATTCAGTGGCATTTTTAAAGGTTACAATACCTGATAAAGAAATATAAAAACCCAAGTCCAATGCTTTTTTGGCGGTCTCATAATCTTCCGTAAAGCAATGAATAATACCATGCTCGGCTTTTTCTGCTTTTAATAAATCCAACGTATCGTGTTTCGCCTCACGGGTATGGACGATAATGGGTTTTTTTAGGTGTTGACTGGCGTGGATATGGCGGGCAAAGCTGGCTTTTTGTTCTATGCTGTTTTCTGTTGACCAATAATAATCTAGCCCCGTCTCGCCAATCGCCCAAACATGCGGCTGATTTGCCATTTCAACGAGTGTCTCAACCGTTGCACTCTTTAGCATCGCAATGTCTTCGCAGGGATGCACGCCCACACTCATCCCCAACGTCAGCCCGTCAATTTTCGTATTGATAATCTCATAAATAGCATCGTATTCATCTAACTCACACATAATCGCCATAATCCGCTGCACATTGGCATCCTTGGCGGCTTGTAAGGCTTGACAGATATCACCTTGATATTTTTCTAAATCCAAACGGTTTAGATGCGCATGGGTATCGGTAAACATATCATTCTCTTTTTTTAATTAATTGACGCTTAAATAAGGCTGCGGCGCATAAATTCAATCAAATGCACCGTCAAAGCGTTAATCATCGGGTAAAAATTCTTGCAGCACTTGGTTTAAAAATAAAAACCCTTGCGCTGTGCAGTGGATATGGTCACCGCTTAACTCAACCAAACCACGATTGTGTAGTTTTATCAATTGCGGCTCAATGACTGACCATGCCAAGCCTGTTCTTTCTGTCCAAAAATGTTTGGGCACGCCATTTTTTAGCCGCAGCCCATTCATCATAAATTCAAACGGTAAATCAGACGGCTCGATGGCTTGCCAACCTATCGCCGACTGATTAACCCTATAATCTTTTGGTAAGCGAGATTTGCTAAACCGGTAAATGCCGTCAGGCCGCGTGACTTTACCATGCGCGCCTGCCCCAATCGCCAAATAATCGCCAAACTGCCAATAGTTGAGATTATGCTGACTGGGCTGAAAATCCGCCTGTCTTGACCATGCGGACACCTCGTATTGCACAAACCCATTGGCCTTCAAAAGCTGAGCGCCTTGCTCAAAAATATCCACCAATATCTCGTCATCGGGCAAAATCGGCGTATTGCGATAAAACACGGTATTGGGCTCAATGGTGAGCTGATACCACGAAATATGTGAAACGCCCAAATCAATCGCTTGCTGCAAATCGCTCAAGGCGTCTGTCAGTGTTTGGTTGGGCAAGCCATGCATTAGGTCGACATTTAACTTTTTAAACCCTGCTTGCTGGGCATTGGCAATAGCTAAAAGCGCTTGCTGCGGGTTATGAATCCGCCCCAAGGCAGCAAGTTTTTGGGTTTGAAAACTTTGTACGCCAAGCGACAACCGATTGATACCAACCGCTAGATACTCATGAAATGGCGCATGCTCCACGGTAGCAGGATTGGCTTCCATGGTGATTTCACAATCGTGAGTGAGTGTTAACTGAGCCTTGATACCCGCAAAAAGCTGCTGATATTGCGCAATGGGTAGTAGCGATGGCGTGCCGCCCCCAATAAAAATACTGGCTATCTTGCGCCCTTGTACCAAGCTTAGCTGAGTTTTTAAATCGTCTAATAAGGCATCGACATAGCCTACAAAATCAATCGGTGTACGGCTTTCATGTGAGTTAAAATCACAATACGGGCATTTTTTAACACACCAAGGAATATGGATATAAAGCGATAAAGGGATAAGGTTTGGATTTGGCATTAATTAGTAACTAATTCATTTGATTGATAATTTAACACGCTATAGCCAATAATTTTTTGATGATAATCGTTACTATTTGGCTATACTTTAAAAAATAACAATGGTAGCATAGCCCCAAACTTTTATTTTGATTTTATTTAATAATTTATCGCTATTTGTTATTGCTATTTCATCTATTATCAAGGAAGGATTGTCATCATGTCATATAGCCAAGCGCCTGATAAAAAAGCGTCTTGTAAAAAAGCGCCATCATGTAAAAAGGCGTCTTATAAAAAAGCGTCTTATAAAATAGGCATGCTAACTGCGCTCACCATCGCCCTATCTGCGTGTGGCGGCTCAGGTAGTGAGACTGTCGACAATGCCCTAAACGATGCCAACGATAGTTATAAAAACATTGCAACGGATGTCCGCGCTGCCTACAAAAAAGTCGAGGATAAATTAACCAATAAAGAAAAAAGCATGGCAGAGATTTTACAAAGTATCTTTTTGCCCGAAGACAGCTTAGATAATTTTTTGGACAAAATCACCCCAGAAGGCGGTAAAGGGGGCTTGTATGTTGGCTATTTTGTAGAAGACAACGACAACGAGCCCAATGATAGCGACCTAGGTGTGGTGTATTTTGATATTGGCAATGATTATGCTGCCTCGGTGTATGGTCAAATGAGCTATCAACAAAAAACTTGCCAAGACCCAAACACCTTAACCACAGAAAGAATCTCTATTAAAACTGACGAAGCGATCGTTGGTGTGCTGTCTGGCACACTCGACCCAGCAGCAAAATTTGATAATACGGTCCTTAAATTTTTACAGTTTGACGAATTAAAAACGTCTGTGGCGGGCATGCCATTTAATGGTGATTATGATAGCCATCACGATTATTGGGATGGTCAATATAGTTATGAGGTGGGTGTCGATTTTGGCAGAGAATTATCTGACAATAAAGATGGCTGTGATGTCAACTATACCTTAGGCGGCGATGGCGATTTTAAAGTATTGCCACTCACTGCTACTGTCGGCAATTTAGGCGTTAATCTCACGGGAACAGGTAGTACCTTAAACCTCAATTGGACTGCGCCTCCCAGCACCGCTCGCACGCTTGTCACCCAAATCAACTTAGATAAAGCCACTGACCGCGGTATGGGTTTTGTACGCACTAACCAATTAACCTATGGCACTACTTTTACACCCTTTGTGGATGCCACCAAAGCCAATTACGCGTTTGTGGTACAAACCTTTGATGCGACCAATAAACTCATAGGCTATCAAGCCATGATTAAAGCGCTTTAAAAGCTCTTGTTAAAAAAAAGCCTTTATCAAATTGTGGCGACATTTGATAAAGGCTTTTTTATGTTGATGCTATCACAATCAAACGCTAACTTTTTTGACCTGTTAATTTGCTAACCTGTTTAACAATAAATTAAACAATAAAAAATCATGCCGCAAAATCTGTTAAACTGCCGCCTTTATTGAATTTTCAACGAATATTTGGTCATTACATGCTGTCAGCTATTGCTCGTCAAGACTTAAAACAATTATTTGTCTTGACCTTACCTATTTTAATCACCCAGATTTGCCAGTCAGGGCTCGCCTTGGTCGATACCTTACTCGCAGGTCAAGTCTCCGCGCTAGATTTATCGGGCGTGGCAATCGGCGCGGGTATTTGGATGCCCACGTTTTTGCTAGCAGTTGGTATTTTGCTTGCCACCACGCCATTGATTGGGGAAGCGATTGGTCAACAGCAACTACAAAAAGTGCCGTTTATTACCCAGCAATCGCTGTGGCTGGCGCTTATCATTGGTATTATAGGGTTTGTGGCGGTTAATCAGCTGCATTATTTGTTTGATTGGATGAAGGTACCGAAAGATATTCAGCATATCGCGCAAAAATTCTTGTTTGGTATCTCTTTTGGGTTTCCTGCAGTCTGTCTATATACCTCGCTGCGCTGCTACACCGAAAGCTTAAAACATCCCACCGTGGTCATGGTGATTAGCCTGATTGGTTTGATTTTAAATGTGCCGCTCAGCTATGCGTTTATTCATGGCGTCACCCTCGGTGAAACTGTGCTAATTCCTGCTATGGGCGGTGCGGGCTGTGGTTTTGCCTCTGGGATTGCGTTATGGATAAATTTACTGATGCTGGTAAGCTATTTGACTTTGAGCCCCCAGTCAGATTTTGCCAATCAACGCTTTTTTGCCAATTTTGCCGGCATGGATGTTGCTCAGTTGCGTCAGCAATTATCGATTGGTATTCCCATTGGCATGTCGATTTTTTTTGAAGTGAGCGCGTTTAGTCTAGCTTCCATTATCATCAGCCCACTGGGTGAAATCGCGGTGGCAAGCCATCAGGTAGCGTTGACGATTTCATCGCAGTTATTTATGTTCCCGTTTTCAGTCGCGATGGCGCTCACCATCATGGTGTCAAATCGCTATGGCGCCAAAGATTACCGAGAGCTTAAACGCATCAAGCTCATCGGCATTGCCGTAGCCACGTCATTTGCGGTGATTAGCATGTTGTTAACTGCCATTTTTCGGCAAGCCCTGCCAACTTTCTTTAGTGAAAATCCCCAAGTGATTCAGCAAGCCGCGCTGTTGTTATGGTTTGCCACCGTGTATCAGTTGTTTGATGCCTGGCAGGTCAATTTTGCGGGAATTTTGCGCGGTATGCAAGATACCACAGTGCCGATGTTTATCACCTTGTTTTGCTATTGGGTGGTGGCGATTCCGCTGGGTACCTATTTGGTGCGCCATACCGATATGGGGGCTAAAGGGTTTTGGATCGCGCTGGTTGCAGCGCTGGGATTGGCGTCACTGCTGTTAGGAACGCGTTTATTACGTCAGCAAAAACGCTTAAAAATGGCTTGGCTATAGAATAGCCTAAAAAGAAAAACAATCGACAATGATTAAAAAGTCGCTTAGGCTATTTATTGTGGGATATTCGTTACGAGTCATGGGTTGATGACTATGTTTAGGGTGTTAAACCGATGATTTTTATATAGATTTTAAAGTAAAAAAGGGCGAACTAACGCCCTTTTTTATCATTCATGAAAGCTTGTTAATTAAAGTTTTCGCCAGTGAAGATACCATCAAATAGCACACTGGATAAATAACGCTCACCACTGTCTGGCAAAATAACCACAATGGTTTTGCCTTGCATCTCAGGGCGGCTTGCTAGTTGATACGTCGCTTGCAGCGCTGCACCGCAAGAGATACCACATAAAATACCTTCTTGGGTCATCGCTCGTCTTGCCCATGCAATCGCATCATCGCCAGTTACCGTGATAACTTCATCGAGTAAATCAAGCGCAAGATTTTTTGGGATAAAGTTGGCGCCAATCCCTTGGATTTTATGGGGACCTGGAGTGATGGGTTTGCCTTCACGCGTCTGGGTAATAATCGGTGATTCTGCAGGTTCAACCGCGACGGTATAAAGCGGCTGATGTTTGATTTGTTTAAAATAACGGGCGATACCCGAAATCGTCCCGCCTGTACCCACGCCTGCAACAAGCGCATCGACCTTACCCGCTGTGGCATTAAAAATCTCAGGTGCGGTGGTTTTGACATGGGTGTCAGGGTTGGCAGGGTTATCAAACTGTTGCGGCAAAAAGTATTCGCCAGGATGGTTGTCATGGATTTCTTGCGCAGCTTCCACCGCGCCTTTCATACCTAGCGAAGGCTCAGTGAGCACCAAATGTGCGCCCAACGCAGCCAGCACTTTACGGCGCTCCATACTCATCGAAGCTGGCATGGTCAGCGTGATTTTATACCCTTTGGCTGCTGCCACAAACGCCAGCGCAATCCCCGTGTTACCGCTGGTCGGCTCGATGATTTGCATACCTGGCTTTAATAGCCCTGCTTGCTCGGCGGCTTGCACCATGCCCGCACCGATTCGGCATTTGACCGAAAACGCCGGGTTACGGCTTTCGATTTTGGCAAGCACGCTCACCCCCTGTGGCATGATATGATTAAGACGTACCAGCGGTGTGTTGCCAATCGCATCGGCATTGTTGGCATATACCGCTGTACCAAGATTGGCGGGTGCGGTGTAGTGATCATCAGGTTGTTGTAGCATAGGTATTCCCTTTTTTTTGAGGTATTGTTGAATGATTTTACGGCAGTGATTTTGCGGTGTCTAACGCCATTTGGTAAATTCCATATATCAAAAAGCATTAATACACAGATCTATAATACGGTGCTATAAAAAGGTTTATCAAATGTTTATAGCCTATCAATTAAATTTTCCTATTAAACTTTATTATTAGCTTGGCGCTGTACTATGTTTAGCCAAGCTTGCATCGCTGGGGTCAGTGGTCGGTGTCTTCGCCATGCCATCACCATTTGCCAAGTCAAATTGGGCTGGACGAGCGGCAGGCAAACCAGCTGTTTGTCATCGAGCTTATCGGTGTAATATTTGGGCAGTAGCGTCACCCCCATGTTTTTTTTCAACAATGTCGTCAGTAGTTGCCATTGGTTGGTGTGGCAAACGATATTGGGTTCAAAACCGAGTTTTTGGCATTCTTCGACAATCATTGAGGTAAATGACGAATGGGACGCAAACAACATCAACGACGCATTTTTTAAGGATTTTAAAGTCACTTGTTTGATGGTATTGCCCACATGCTGCCGGTGTGCCACCATCATAATGGGATAATCGCATACCGGGATATAATCAAAGTCCTCTTCAATCGGTTGCATCAAAGTACACACATCAAGCCTATCATCGAGCAAGGCTTGTTTTAACGACTCTGCGCCATCTTCTAGCAACGACAGCTCAATATGGCGATGGGTTTGATAAAACTCAAAAATCGCATCGCTCAATAACTCACCTCCGAGCGGTGACAACCCTAGCCGCAGCTGCCCACGATCCATGTGCTGATATTGCGTCACCGTCTGCTCAAGGTAGCCGACATGTTGCAGCACAGTCTGCGCCTGCTCATACACCAATGCACCAATTTCGGTCAGCGTAATATCCCGCTTGCGGCTCATCAGTTGCTTATCAAAGAGCGCCACGCCCAGCGTATCTTCCAAATTAGAAATGGCTTTGGTGACTGTCGGCTGCGTCAAACTCAATGTATCGGCAGCATGAGAAAAGCCGCCGGTCTTCACCACAGTGATAAAGCATTGAAGTTGTTTTAAGGTCATCATGTTTTTGCACTGCCCAAAATAACTTTATAGATTTTACGCATAATTTTAAAAATATTATTCATATTTTTTGTTAATGGTTTTTTTATACTAGATATCTTCATTGTTGATGACTTGTTTACCATGAAACGCACTATGAATCTTCCAACTCTTCAGCAGCTATTACCCCATAAACTGCTACGCCATAAAGTGTTACCCCATAAAATAGACCCTATGTTACAACAGCCACTGGTCAAAATTTTACTGCAAATCACCCTCATTGGTGGGGTATGGGGCGCGGCTGACATCCTCAAAAAATTATTTAACCTCCCTATATCATCTGGCATCTTGGGGCTGTTTTTGATGCTGGGATTGCTATTGACTGGGGTCATCAAACTCGACTGGGTCAATGTCGGCGCGAAGTTTATCTTGGGCGAGTTGGTGCTGTTATTTATTCCGCTGATGATGTCGATTACCCAATATCAACAGTTATTTTTTGCTAAAGGTTGGCAGCTGATGATTACCATTGTCGTGAGTACGGCATTGGTGATGCTGAGCTCTGCCATCACTTTTATGCTAGGCAATCGTGTTAAGCGCGTGTTGTATCGCCGCACGCACCATGCACATCACTAATCAAAAATCATGAATCACATACCATTAATCATTAATCATACCAATCGTAATTTACTATGAATATTATCTCTATCGGCTGTTTACTTTGGACTATCTTGGCGTATGTTTTAGCAAAGCGGGTGTATACCCGTTTCCCAAAATTTTGGCTCAATCCTGCCATCACGGTGGCGACAGTAACGATTGTATTGATGATTGTGCTGGGGATTTCTTACCAAACCTATTTTGCCGATACCGCTTGGATTGTGGAGTTGTTGGGCCCTGCCACCGTGGCATTTGCCATACCGATTTATCAGTATCGTCAATTGATTTACCGCTATGCTGCCGTGCTTGCGGTGTCGATTGTGGTAGGCATGTTGGTGGGTATTGCTAGCATCATGGTGTTTGCTAGCATATTTAAATTTGATACCACCCTCACCTACAGTTTGATGGCACGGTCAATCTCTACCCCATTTGCCATTGATTTGGCGCAGCAGATTCATGGTTCAGCGGCGCTCGTGTCGCTATTTACCTTAATTACTGGGGTGGTCGGCATGGTGATTGGCGATATGGTACTGGCCTGGTCAAAAATCCGTTTTCATCTTGCCCACGGCGTGGCATTGGGTAATGCATCGCATGGTTTTGGTACCGCAAGAGCCAGTCAGCGCCATGAAAGCGAAGGCGTGATTGCCAGTCTGACGATGGTATTGGCAGGGTTATTTATGGTGTTTTTTGGTCCTGCGCTGATTCATTTAATGACGGCTATTTAACCCATGCTTTTTAATACGTACCTTGACTTTACAACCCATCAAAGCTCTCTACTCATGAAAACTTGCCAAAATGACGTATTAATATTTGCCAAACAAAATAAAATTAGCGACAATGACCTACCTTTTTTTGGATTGTAGGAAAAAATTATGTCATTACAACAGATTATTGAAGATGCGTTTGAAAACCGTGCCAACTTCAACCCCAATGACGCCACCGACGATGTGCGTGCCGCCGTCAATGATGTGCTCGCTCAGCTCGATGCCGGTACCTTGCGCGTAGCAGAGAAAAAAGACGGTGAATGGATCGTCAACCAATGGGTCAAAAAAGCGGTATTATTATCTTTTCGTCTGAACGACAACCGCATCATGAATGGCGGTCGTGACCTGCAGTTCTTTGATAAAGTCGAAACCAAATTTTCAGATTGGGGCGATGAACAATTTGCCAGAGCGGGCGTGCGCGTGGTGCCACCTGCCGTCGCGCGTAAAGGCTCATACATTGCCAAAGGCGCTATCTTGATGCCATCTTACGTCAATATCGGCGCCTATGTCGATGAAGGCACAATGGTCGATACGTGGGCGACGGTGGGGTCATGCGCCCAAATCGGTAAAAACGTGCATCTATCAGGCGGTGTCGGCATTGGCGGCGTCCTTGAGCCACTACAAGCCAATCCAACCATCATTGAAGACAACTGCTTTATCGGTGCGCGCTCAGAAATCGTTGAAGGTGTAATTGTTGAGGAAGGCTCGGTGATTTCGATGGGCGTGTATATCGGTCAATCAACCAAAATCCTAGACCGCGAAACAGGCGAAATCAGTTACGGTCGTATTCCTGCAGGTTCGGTGGTGGTGTCGGGCAGTTTGCCAAGTAAAGACGGCTCGCATAGCTTGTACTGTGCGGTAATTGTGAAAAAAGTAGACGCACAAACCCGCTCTAAAACCTCCATCAACGATTTGCTCAGAATGGACTAGATTTTTAGTCAAGATAACCGTAAATTATTTAAAGCAAATCAGCCATGGTTTGCTTTTTTTATACCTTTTAGCAAATTTTATAGCGCTCATCTTTATAGCCTTTATTAAAGGAAACAGTATGTCATCACAACAAAACACCCCGTATGACAACGGCATTGCCGTGCGCAAACAGGTCATGGGCGAAGCACATGTGGAGCGTGCCATGTCACAAGTCACCGACTTTACTGCGCCGCTGCAAGACTGGATTAATGAACATGCCTGGGGCTCGACGTGGCAACGCGACGGCACTGATGGAAAAGGAATAGACCGCAAAACCCGCTCGTTGGTCACCATGGCATTTTTGATCGCGCAAAAATCACCGACAGAACTAAAAGGGCATATTCGCGGGGCGATTAATAACGGCGCAAGCGTGGCAGAAATTCAAGAAGTGCTACTACATAGCCTACCTTACTGCGGTGCACCAGCAGCACAAGAAGCTTATCGTGCTGCAGTGGACGTGTTAACCGAAATGAAATTGCTTTAACCGCTGAACACAAAGATTTATTGGCATAAATTTGATAAAATAAACGCTAATTTTTATTAGTTAATCACATTTATGCCAAATTCAACGCTACCCATCCGCAATACCGCCATTCCCACCACTGACCCCGAAGCAGGACTTAAAGTTACGGAGATTTTTTACTCGCTGCAAGGTGAAGCCTTGAGCGCAGGATTGCCGACGATTTTTATTCGCTTGACTGGCTGCCCGCTGCGCTGCGTGTATTGTGATACCGAATATGCCTTTGTCGGCGGCGAGCGCATGAGTTTGGCGGGAATTTTGGCAGTGTGTCAGAGCTTTCCGTGCCAGCGTATTTGTTTGACAGGTGGCGAACCTTTAGCCCAGCCCAATGCAATCGCTTTGATGAACTTGCTACTTTCGCATGGCTACGAGATTTCGCTTGAAACTTCGGGCGCACTGTCCGTGGCAGAGGTGCCAACGGCGGTCTCTAAGGTTATGGATATCAAAACCCCAAGCTCTCAAGAAGCCGATAAAAATCTGTGGCAAAACCTCCCCTACTTAACTGCCCATGACCAAATCAAATTTGTCATTATGAATCGCGACGATTATGACTGGTCAAAACAAATCCTCGCAGACTACCAACTGGATACAAAAGTCGCCACGGTATGGTTTTCTCCGATGTTTAATGTGGAAGAACGTCAAGCCAATGTACCTACCCTTGCCACTGACTTGGCAGAATGGATACTTGCCGATGCGCTGCCGGTGCGTTTTCAACTGCAACTGCATAAAATCATTTGGGCAGATGCCAAAGGCAAATAGCCGCTGTTAAATAACCACTGTCAAATAACCACTGTCAAATCGTTAGAACACAACTTAGGGAAATATCAAGCCAATGGGGAAAATGATTGTTTGGGGGCTGATTGCGTCGGCTTTTTTTAGCACGTCGTTTGTACTGTATCAATTGATGAGTGTACAAGGCGGACATTGGTTTTGGTCAGCAAGTTTTCGCTGTTTTTTTATGTGGCTGTTGTTATCGGTTTTTATTTTGCTGCAAAACAAACTCAATCCGTCCAAGCTATTAGAACTATGTAAACTATTTGCCAGTCATTGGCAGTTTTGGTGTGTGACCGGTGGCATTGGACTTGGTACATATGGGCTGCTGGCGTTTGCGGCGGATTATGCGCAAGGCTGGGTGATTGCCGCGACCTATTTATTTACTGTGGTGGCAAGCTTGGTGGTGCTGAGTTTTTTTGGGCAATCATTTCAAAAAAAAGTCATTGTCTATTCGGTGATTGTATTTATCGGTGTGGTACTTGCCAATGTGGGTGAAGGGTTAAGGCATAGCACGAGCCAAGGCACTGATTGGCATGCTTTGTTGCTATTTGGTGCGCTACCTGCCTTTATTGCCAGTTTTTGTTTTCCCTTAGGTAATCAATTGATTTGGCAAGCAGCACAACCCAAAGGGGATTCTACCCATCCTACCGATGAAATAAGCAAGGCAGCGAACAATGAAACGCGCAAAGTAACGAGCGAATTGGCAACGAGCAAATTGCTACAAAAAGTGCCGCAAGTGACTTCCCCGCTGCTATCAAATCCTTTGCATAAAGTCTGGCTGATGTCGCTAGGGTCATTGCCGATGTGGTTGGTATTAGGCTTTCTGGTACAACCGCCCGCGCCCAGTGTCTCACAAATGACCATTAGTTTTTTGGTTGCCTTGATGGCAGGTGTGCTCGGTACGACCACTTTTTTACATGCCCGTAGTCTTGCCAAACAGCCACAACAACTAGCCGCCGTCGATGCCACACAAGGCAGTGAAATTATTTTTGCGTTGTTAGGCGGTATGTTGCTGCTGCACACGCCGATGCCGTCAGGCTTAAGTTTTGTGGGGATTGCGTTGGTGATTATTGGGCTTGTGCTGTTTGCCAAGCAACGCTAGCGGTAGTCCACGTTGTGATAGTTTGCTATAATGCAGGCACTTTTACGTTAACCCTTTATTTAACCGATTAGGATTATTTGATGAATACTTTGACCGCTCTTTCACCTATTGATGGTCGCTATGCCAGTAAAGTGGATAGTTTACGTCCTTACCTGTCAGAATTTGGCTTGATTCATGCCCGTGTGACGGTGGAAGTGCGCTGGTTGCAGACCCTTGCCAATCATACAGATATTCATGAAATTCAGCCTTTTTCGGCAGCGACCAATGAGCGCTTGGACGCGATTGTAGCCAATTTTAGCGAAGCAGATGCGATGCGTATCAAAGACATCGAGCGCACCACCAACCATGATGTCAAAGCCGTTGAATACTTTTTAAAAGAAAAAATTGCCGACATCGATGCGCTAAAAGACGCGGGTGAATTTATCCATTTTGCCTGTACCTCTGAAGACATCAATAACTTATCACACGCGTTGATGTTAAAATCAGGTCGCGACGTACTGGCGCAATCGATGCAAAAAATCATTGATGAGATTGCAGCGCTTGCCGAAACCCATGCCGACCAACCCATGCTGTCACGCACGCATGGTCAAACCGCAAGCCCAACGACTCTGGGCAAAGAAATGGCAAACGTGGCATACCGTTTGCATCGTCAACTCAAGCAATTTAATAACGTAGAATTGCTAGGTAAAATCAATGGTGCGGTGGGTAACTACAACGCGCACCTGTCAGCCTACCCACAAATCGACTGGGCAAAAAATGCCGAAAACTTTGTCACCAGCCTTGGGTTGACCTTTAATCCCTATACCACCCAAATTGAGCCACATGACTATATCGCCGAATTGTTTGACGCCCTGCGCCGTTACAATACCATTTTGATTGATTTTAACCGTGATGTATGGACGTATATCTCCTTGGGTTATTTCAAACAAAAACTCAAAGATGGCGAAGTGGGCTCATCCACCATGCCACACAAAGTCAACCCAATTGACTTTGAAAACTCAGAAGGTAATCTGGGTATTGCCAATGCCGTATTGGCGCATTTGGGCGAAAAACTGCCGATTTCTCGTATGCAGCGCGACTTGACGGACTCAACGGTCCTTCGCAATATGGGGGTGGGTTTAGCCCAAAGTCTGATTGCCTTTGACGCCTGTTTAAAAGGTATTGGCAAATTAGAGCTTAACGCCAATCGTCTCAATGAAGACTTGGAGCTTGCCCAAGAAGTGTTGGCGGAGCCAATCCAAACCGTGATGCGTCGCTACAATATTGAAAAACCTTATGAGAAACTAAAAGCCTTGACCCGCGGTCAAGCCATGACCCGTGAGATGATGGTCAACTTCGTCAATAGCGATGAACTGGCAGCCGTGCCAGAAGCTGAGCGTCAACGTTTGGCTGAGTTGACCCCTGCCACTTATACAGGTAATGCAGCACAGCAAGCCAAAAACTTGAAAAATTTATTAAAATAAGACTTTTTCGCTCATCAAAAAGGGCGCCTAAGCGTCCTTTTTTTACATGACTTTTTTACATGATTTTTTTACATAAATTTTTTTAGATAAATTTGTTGATTGAGCTTTGGGTTATCTTTTGGCATAGCCTTGTTGGTTAAGATAAGGCAACACGTCGGGACGGACGGGTTTATCCAAATAACTTTCAATGGTTTGCACCCAATCTGACCCTGCTTGACCACGCGCCGCATAATAATCCGCAACGGTTTGGTTATACTGGTCTAATGCGGATTTGTCAGCGGGTTTATATTGGTTGGTGGAAACTACCAATGCCTTTGGCAAACGTGGACGCATGGCAGGGTTTTGGTCAGGGTAACCCAATGCCATGCCAAATAGCGGCACCACGCCTTGTGGCAGTTTGAGTATGTCGCCCATCCGTCTGATGTCATTGCGGATACTGCCCAAATACACACCACCCAATCCCATACTCTCAGCCGCTAGTAGCAGATTTTGCGCCATAATGGCTGCATCAACCGCCCCAACAATGGTGACTTCAGTCCAATCAATTTGCGCATTGGGTACAAGGGTTTGGTGGCGGTGGTTGTCCATACAAAAAATTAGCAGCTCGGCACACTGCTCCACATAGGGATGACCGTATTTTTCCCCGTCTTTGGCTTGCTGGGCATCGGCACAAATACGGCGTATGTCATAGCGCTGCGATGCATCTGTCACCCGAATGATGCTTGCCGACTGCAAAAATCCCGATGATGAGCCTGCCATCCCCGCTTCGATAAGCTGCTCAAACGTTGCTGCATCTATTGGCTGGTTGGTAAATTTGCGAATCGAGCGATGATTGAGTATCGTCTCTAGGGTGGGTTTACTGTCACTATGCTCACTATGCGTTGTCATGATTTGCCTTGTTATGGTTTGTGTTGTTATAAGTTGAGTTAGGGTTTGATTAGGCTTAGGGTTGGTATTTTTGAATCAGCTTTTGCGCTTGCACAATCACGGGGGTATCGACCATCTGTCCATCCATGGCAAATGCGGCAAGCCCTGTCTGTGCATAATGGTCAACCACTTTTTTGGCAAAGGCAAGCTGTGCTTGGCTGGGTCTAGCCAGTGCATTGACAATGGCGACTTGGTTGGGATGAATACATAGCATCCCTGAAAAACCCAAATCGCGCCACCCGTTGACCCGCTGGGTCAATCCGTCATCGTCATTAAAAGGCGGATATACGCATTCAATCGGTGGGGTGAGCGCATTGATAGCACTATGCAAGCTTAGCTGATAACGGATTTGGTTGGCGACCATCTGACCTGCCTCGCTGTCTGCGCGCACGCCCAATTTTTCACAGATATCCAAAAAGCCAAAACTGAGCGCAGTCAACCCTGCCGCAGCGGCGATGTCAGGTATATTTGCCATGCCTTTGGGCGTCTCAATCAAGGCAATCATGGGTTTGGCGAGGGCATGACGCACGCGGTCAATCTCTATGGCGTGCTCGACTTTGGGTAGCACTACCCCAATCACATTGTTGATTGCGGGCAGTGGCAAAGATTTGAGTAAATCAATATCGCCCGCTTGGTGGTTGCTACTTGCGGCATTGATACGCACCCAAACAGGCTGGGCATCGGCACCGCTTAGATAATTGACCACATTGTCACGCGATTGCATTTTGACACTATCACTGACCGCATCTTCTAAGTCAATTATCACCGTATCTGCGCCACGGGCAAAGGCTTTTTCCACCCGCTCAATATTGATGGCGGGTACAAACAAATAACTGGTTGCGCTCAATCCCTTGGGTTTTGCTACATTATTTTCGCTCATGTGACATCCTTTTTCGTCAATTTTTGTTGATATATTCTTTTTGGCAAACAACTTAAATAGCTTATCAAACAGCTTATCCAGCAACAACGCCCTGCCCAAAGTAGCGCGTTTTTTAGCTTATTTTAAAACCGTCAATTTGGCTTTTTCACTGCGGCTAAACAGTAAATTTAACACGATGGCGACCACTGTCGCAGTACCGATACCGCCCAAATTAAATTGTCCAATATGCAAGCTAAAATCTCCAGCCCCCATAATGACGGTCACCGCAGCAATGATTAAATTAGCATTTTTGCTAAAATCGATGTGATTATCGAGCCAAATTTTGACCCCTGCTACCGTGATAAGCCCAAACACCACGATAGAGGCACCGCCCAATAATGGTGCTGGGATGGTATGAATAATCGCGCCAAATTTTGGTGACAGCCCCAGTAGCACAGCAATCAAGCCTGCCACCACAAAAACTGTGGTCGAGTATACTTTGGTCACTGCCATCACGCCAATATTTTCCGCATAGGTTGTCACGCCCGTACCGCCCATGCTCGATGACATCGCCGTACATAGACCATCGGCAAAAAACGCCCGCCCCATATAGGGCGATACCGCTTGTCCTGTCATGGCTTCCACCGCTTTGATATGGCCTAAATTTTCGGCGATTAAAATAAAAGCAACTGGGGCAATCAAAATTATTGCGTTGATATCAAATGTCGGATGATAAAAATTGGGTAATCCAACCCAAGCTGCTTGGGCAACTGGGGTAAAATCAATCGGCTTGCCATACCCAAGCACATTGGTGAGCACAAAATATGCCATATACGCCAATACCAAACCAATCAGCAGCAACAAACGACGTAACATACCACGGCTAAACACAGCGACCGCACTGATACAAAGCACCGTCATCAACGCGACCCAACTATCAAACTGGTTACCCGATACGCCTTTGATCGTGACTGGCGCCAAATTTAGCCCGATAATCATCACAATCGCACCGGTTACCACAGGCGGCATGAGTTTCTCAATCCAGCCAACCCCGGTTTTCATCACCAGTAATCCGACCATGGCATAAAAAATACCACAGACAAAAATACCACCGAGCGCCACGGATAAATTACCGTTAAAGCCTGACCCTGTATAAGCCGTTGCAGTAATCACAGGCGCGATAAAGGCAAAACTTGACCCTAAATAACTGGGTACTCGCCCACCCGTTAAAAAGAAAAACAGCACCGTACTGAGCCCTGCCATCAAAATCGCAAGGTTGGCATCAAATCCCATCAATAACGGCGCAAGCACGGTTGCCCCGAACATCGCAAACGCATGTTGCAGCCCAAGTAGCACACTTTTATCAACAGGTAAATACTCGTGGATACGCACAGGATGATGATCTAAATGCCCATGGTAAGGCTGCCATTTTGGGAACCAGCCGCTATCATTGCCGGTATTTTGATGGGTTGGTCGTCTTTGCGAATTTGCCATAATTTTGCTCTCATCTGTCAACTGCGCGAATTTTACACGTTATTTTTGTTTTGTCAAAAAACCCTGCGCTTTGAGCCAATCTTCTGCAGCAGCGACATACGGTCGACTGTAGTAATCGGCAAATTTTTGACGGTATGGCTTACGCTCACGCGCTTCATTAAAGGTCAAAATGGTTTGCTCGTAATCGGCGAGCATTTGTGGCAAGTTTTCAGTATTGTATTGGTTTTCAAAATACACCGCAGATTTTGGTAAACGCGGTTTTAGGCGCATTTCCACGCTAGGTTTACCGATACATAAGCCAAAAATTGGATAGGTATATTTTGGTAGCTGAAGCAGTTCGATTAAGTCGTTGGCAATCATACGCAAACCGCCAATCGGACAAGTGGCATAACCCAAACTCTCTGCCGCCACCGTGGCATTTTGCGCCGCCAATGCCGTATCGGTAGCGAGGGTAATCAATGTATCACTATCCTTAAAACCCTCAAAGCTGCCATCATACGCTTCACTGCTCAAATAGGCGCGATAGCCATCCATCACAAATACCAAAAATACACTACATTGGGCTATCTGTGGGTTGCGCGGTTGCAAATCGACAATTTTTTGACGTAACGCCTTATCACTGATGTTGATAATGCTGTAGTGCTGTCCGTTTTGCCAACTAGGCGCTTGCTGGGCGCATTTGATGATGTCGTTTAATTGCGAATCTGGCACAGTGGCGCTACTGTCAAATTCCCGATACACCCGATGATTTTGTAAAAGTTCAATGGTTTGATTACTCACAGTTTGATTACTCGTAGCTTGGTTATTCATGGTTGCCCCGTTAAAAGTGATTTAAACATGATTTAATGATTGTTGATGTTGATACGGTCGCCAAAGTAGCGCCACCCCAATAAGCAAAACGATGGCAGAGACGGGCAACAACGCAAGCCAAATATTTTTGCCTGTTGCAACTAGCGCGGTTAAGGGTCCGATAAGCTGCCCAAAGGCAAAACTTGCGGTCATCAGCGCACTTAAGTTGTATTTAGGGTAGTGCGTGACTTGGCTTGCTGCCACTTGCAGCCCTGCCATCGTCACCACCATAAAAGTGCCGCCCACCATCAGCGCTGACAACATCAAACCTGCCAACGACTGCCAAAGCGCAGGCAATAACGTGCCGAGCGCCATGATGATTTGCGACACTCGCCAAACATCGAGTAAAGAAACATTGTTATAACGGCGTTGTAACCCCTGCGACAATACTACCGACAAAGCCGCCGCCAAGCCAAAAAACGGCCAAATCAGTAAATAACTTTGCCCCGATAACCATTGCTTGGCGATTTGTGGCAAAAAAGTCGCAGGTAAAATATAGCCAAACCCAAATAAGCCGTAGGCAGTTAATACATTGGCTAATTTTAGCTTGGCAGGTGTTATGCTAGCGGTAGGATTGGTATGGCTGGCTTTGGTATAAGCAGCTTTGCTAGGGTTGGCTTTGGCAACGGCTGTTGTGGCAGCAGCTGTTGAGGCAAACTGCGAGTTGATTTTCGCCAGTAGAAAGGTGACAACCAGAGTGGCGAGCAGCGCAATCACGCCTAGATACTGCCATAATCGACTCGATAATGGACTGAATGATGACTGAGCCGCGATAGTCACCGTCACTGATTGAAAAATAAAATAGCTACAAATCAATCCTGTAAGGGTGATGCCGATACCGACACCCGTATAAATCAAGCCACTGCTGGCTACCTGTCTTGATTTTAACCAATTGATTGCAAACGCACTGATAGATACCAGCACCCAAGCGCTTGCCACGCCCGCCAAAAAGCGTAGCACCAGTAACCAGCCAAAGCTGCTTAGCGAAGCCAGCCAAGTGGTAAGCGTGACTAAGGTAAGACCTAACACGACAAAAAGCGGGTGCCGCTTACTTTTAAGCAGTGACAATGCACCGACCAAATAGCCAATATAGTTGCTACTTGATAACCACGCCGTTTGCGCAAGATGCACCTTGCCTTCTTGTATCATCAAAGGTAAAATCGGTGTAAAGGCAAATCGCCCGATTCCCATCGCCACGGCAAGCGCAGTAATCGCTAGGATAAAGCAAAATATAATCTGTTGTCGCTCAGATTGTGACATTTTGCATTACCCCTTGATTTTATTGATACGGCTTGTCAGCGTTTAAGCTTGCATTTTAAAGATTATTGAGCATACTTTGCAAGGTTTCCTTCACATTTTTGGACGACATATTAGCTTGGCTTAATATCAAAGCCTGGTGAACCATTGACTTTTTGTCTGCTACCAAGGCATTCCAATTTGATAAACCTTGAATCAAACGCGACGCCAACAGTGGGTTACGTTTATCCAAATCTTGCATCATGCTCAAATACTGCTCAACGCCCTGCTGTGTCCAAATTTTGGTAGGCTGCGCAAGCAATCCGCCGAGCACCGCACGCACCCGGTTTGGGGTATTGATATCAAAGTCTTGGTGTGAGGTTAACGCAAAAATATCGGCAACGCTCGCCTGACTGTCATTGGCTTGGACACCAAACCATAAATCCATCACCAATGCATCATGATGAAAGCGTTGGTAAAAATCGGCAAGCCATTCGGCTTTTTGGGGCAAACCATGCGCCACCGCCGCATTTAACGCGCCTAAACGCTCAGTCATACAAGACGCTTGTTGGTATTGGGTCATCGCCCAATGTTTGGCATCACTCACGTCCGCCAATAACGCCATATCTAGCACCACATTTCGCCACGCCCGCACGCCCATGGCTTCGGCTGTATCTTCATACGCGGTAATCGGCAGTTTGGCATACGCACTTTGCCAAATGTCTTTAAGCGCTACCGCCACAGCTTTTTTGACCGCTTGATGTCGGGTACGAACTTGGCTAGGGTCATAGTCGGTTTGAATCGCACTGCCCAGCTCTCGCTCGCTTGGCATATCTAGTAACCGCGCCGCTAGCATGGGATCGGTCTCTGATAGCGCTGGCAGACTGGCTTTTAATGCCGTGATATAGGCATCGGTATCGGCATTTTGCAATAAAATACGATTGACCAACAACTGTGCCGCTTGCCAACGGTTAAAACCATTGGTCTCATACTGCATCAAAAACGCCAAATCATCATTGCTATACTCAAAATTGAGCTGAACAGGCGCGGAAAAATCACGAAGCAATGACACCACAGGGTCAAAATCCGCTGTGGTAAACAAACCATCAAAGTTAAACGTCTGACACTCATCGCGCAGTAATACCAAATCTTCGTGTACCAGTTGTCCAGTGGCACGGTTAAAAATCGCCATTTTGATAGGAATTGGCAAAGCTTTTGGCGCAGGATAACCTGCCACTTGGCGCGTGTGTTGGCTTAGCGTCAAGATAAGCTTGTCAGCTGTTTTTTCAAAATACCCTGATAACGTCGGCGTGCCTGGCTGGGTATACCAATCAATAAATTGGTTGATACTGCTATCGGCGACACTTAACGCCGACAACAAGTCTTCTACCGTTACCGCTTGCCCATCGTAACGGCGAAAATATTCATCCGTGCCTTGGCGGAATTTTTCTTTGCCAAGCGTATTGGCAATCATGCGCACGATTTCTGCGCCTTTCTCGTACACTGTGGCGGTGTAGAAATTATTAATCTCGACAAAATGGTCAGGGCGTGGCGGGTGCGCCAATGGGCTGGCATCTTCAGGAAACTGCGCCGCTCGCAATGTTGCCACATCATCAATCCGCTGAACCGCAGCAGAATGCAGACTTTCGGAAAAAGACTGGTCACGAAATACGGTAAAGCCTTCTTTTAGGCACAGCTGAAACCAGTCACGGCAGGTGATACGGTTGCCCGTCCAGTTATGGAAGTATTCATGGGCAATTACCGCTTTGACATTAAAGTTGCGGCGATCGGTGGTGGTCTCTGGGCTAGATAGGACGCAAGCGGTGTTAAAGATATTTAATCCTTTGTTTTCCATCGCGCCCATATTAAACTGGCTAACCGCCACAATCATATAGCGGTCAAGATCATACGCCCGTCCGTAGTTGTCTTCATCCCATTTCATTGAGTCTTTTAACGCTTGCATGCCGACATGACACTGCTCGATGTTCTCATGCTTGGCGTATAATTCAAGCAGCACCTCACGCCCTTCACTGGTGACATACTGATCGGTCAATACATCCAAATCTGCCATCACGCAAGCGAATAGATAACTCGGTTTTTTGGTCGGGTCTTGCCACACCGCAAAATGACGGTCGCCCGCAAGCTCGCCTTGGTCAATTAAATTACCATTGGCAAGCAGCGTTGGGTAAGTTTTATCGGCTTCAATGCGTGTGGTAAAGGTGGCAAGCACATCGGGACGGTCTGGATAAAAGGTAATTTTACGAAACCCTTCTGGCTCACATTGGGTACAGAACATTTTATCCAATCCTTCCCCTGCTTGGTATAAACCTTCAAGACTGGTATTGGTTTGCGGCACGATAGTGACCACAGTGGTAATCTGACAAGTATCTGGCGCGTTAACAATCGTTAGGCTTTCTTGGTCTAGTTGGTAGTCGCTTTCGCTTAAAGTTTTGCCGTTTAAGGTAATTGATTCAAGTTGTAATTCTCGTCCAAAGAGTACCAAATCGCCTGCCGTGTTTCTTGTCATGTCAAGATTGGCGGTGACTTTTGCATTTTCTTCATACAGTTCGATGGTTAGGTTGATGTTGTTAACGGTAAAAACGGGTGGCTGATAGTCTTTTAGGTAGATTTTCTGGGGTTGGCTTGGGTCTATGGTAGGTAAGGTAGCGGGTACGTCTGGCATTTCGGTGTCTAATAGTTGGGGGTTTTCGGTTTGGTTGGTTTCGGTGACGTTGGTCATTTTTTCTCTCAATATTTGATGAATTTTTTAAAAGTTGCTTAATAAATAATAAATCTAAGAAAATTTTTACTTAAGTTCATGTATAGCATCAACTTTATGTTGTAACTTCAAAGTATTAACTAATTCTCTTTTAAATTTCTGAGTATCGATATCCAAGTTTATACCGAAATAATTTGCAAATTCCAAAACACATTTCTTAGATTGGTTACCGCTGAAAAGCATAGTAGCTATTATAAAATTATTCTCTAAAAAAACTTTTCGATTCATTAGAAATTTCTCAAAGTCCATTTGTATGAATTTAATATCATTTAAGTTTTGAGAAAGTCGTATTATAACTTTACTATCAACTGTGTTATGATTTTTATCTAGAATTTCAACAACCTCATCTAATGCTTTCAAAGCAATAGCTACTCTTGCTCTTAAGGATTTTATTAATTCTTGATTAAGTGTAGATAATGCAACTATTTTTCCTATTTCAATATTTGATGAAAATTCTATTTTATTGGTTAAATCTCCAAATTTATTTCTTTCATATCTTATACATTTTAATGAAACCGTTATTTGCCCTTGTTTTATCCCGTTTGAAATAACCGTATTAAATTCGGGTGTATTGCCATTAAAAACTACTTCTAACTTTTCTAACCAATTGTTTAATTCACTTCGAATTAACTCTATTTTTGATTTTAATTCTAATTGATGACTAGCATATTCCAATAAAACGCCAAACTTTTTTTTTCGATTTCTTTCATTTCTTATCTGAGAAATTTGGCGTTTTATTTCTTCATCTTCACCAAAATACTTACTGCATTCATTACCAAGTAGTGCGTAATCTCCATTTATTTTCTGCACAATAAAGCCATTTTGATGTAGAGTGTTGCATTTTTTAGTCTTATTTTCGTTTAGAAAACTGCACCTTACTTCATCAAATTTTGGTAAAGAATATTCTTGAATTATGTGTACTACATCATTTCTTTTAAAAGGACTATCTTCATCAACTTTAAATTTCAAAACTTCATTTTTACTCTTTAAAATATCAGCATTTTTTACCATTTAGTACCCCTTGTTGATAGTCGAATAAAATTTTTTAAATAATTATTGCAACACAAACTCACGTAAACTTACCACTTTATCCCGCACTTTCGCCGCTTCTTCAAACTTCAAATCACGCGACAAGGCTTTCATCTCTTTTTCTAACCGTGCAATCTCTTTGGCAAGCAAATCAGGCGAACGCAAAATCGAAATATCCACATCGGGGAACGCATGGGTGACCGCAATCGCTTGGTTATCATTCGGGGCTTCTGCCTCGCCTGTGTCGATTTTGTCGGTAATCTGACGGCGAGCGGATGTCGGCGTGATACCATGTTCCTCGTTATACGCCATCTGTTTGGCACGGCGACGCTCGGTTTCTTCAATCGCCTTTTGCATACTTGGGGTAATGCTGTCAGCGTACAAAATCGCCTTACCATTGACATGGCGCGCGGCACGACCGATGGTCTGAATGAGCGAACGCTCCGAGCGTAAGAAGCCTTCTTTATCCGCATCAAAAATCGCCACCAAGCTCACCTCAGGCATATCTAAACCCTCACGCAACAGGTTGATACCGACCAGCACATCATGCACACCTGTGCGCAGTTCATGGATGATTTTCATCCGCTCCACCGTGTCGATATCCGAATGCAGATAAGCGACTTTGATGTTGTATTCTTTTAGATAACTGGTCAAGTCTTCTGCCATGCGTTTGGTGAGCGTGGTAATCAGCACTCGCTCATCTTTGGCTTTACGAATGTTGATTTCCGATAGCACATCATCAACTTGTGTCAAGACAGGACGAATCTCAAGCTGAGGATCCACTAGACCTGTCGGACGTACTACTTGCTCAACGACCTGCTCGCTATGCTCAAGCTCGTATTGGGCAGGTGTCGCCGACACAAAAATGGTCGCAGGGGTAATACGCTCCCATTCTTCAAACATCAGCGGGCGGTTATCCATCGCAGATGGCAGGCGAAAGCCGTAATTGACCAAGGTTTCTTTACGACTTCTATCGCCTTTGTACATCGCGCCGACTTGTGGCACGGTTACATGGCTTTCATCAATAAATAACAAGGCGTCGGGCGGAATATAGTCAAACAACGTCGGCGGTGCTTCACCTGCAGGACGTCCCGATAAATGGCGCGAATAGTTCTCAATGCCGTTACAATAGCCAAGCTGTTGGATCATTTCCAAATCATAAGTGGTGCGTTCTTTGATACGCTGGGCTTCAATCAGTTTGTCATGCGCTCGAAAATACTCAAGGCGTTGTTCAAGCTCAGCTTTGATAGTGCCACTGGCTCTTTCTAGCTTGTCTCGTGGGGTGACGTAGTGTGATTTTGGATAGATGGTAATGCGTGGCACACTGCGCACGTTCTTACCTGTCAACGGGTCAAACCAAGTGATTTTTTCCACTTCATCATCAAACATACTAATACGCACCGCAAGCTGTTCAGACTCAGCCGGGTAGATATCAAGCACCTCGCCACGCAAGCGGTAAGTACCTCGCCCAAAGTCAAGCTCGTTACGCGTATATTGCAGCTCCACCAAGCGTTTGAGCATGGCAGTGCGGTCGATTTTGTCACCCACTACGATGTGAAGAAGCATTTTTAGGTAGCTTTCTGGGTCACCGAGACCATAGATACAAGACACCGATGCAATGATAATGGCATCACGACGTTCGAGTAGCGCACGCGTGGCGGACAGTCGCATTTGGTCGATATGGTCGTTAATGGCGCTGTCTTTTTCGATAAAGGTATCACTGGCAGGCACATATGCTTCAGGCTGATAATAGTCGTAATAACTGACAAAATACTCCACAGCATTGTGGGGAAAGAACGCCTTAAACTCGCCATATAGCTGGGCGGCAAGGGTTTTGTTGTGTGCCATGATAATGGTGGGACGCTGGCATTGGGAAATCACTTTTGCCATGGTGTAGGTTTTACCTGAGCCTGTCACCCCCAAAAGCAGCTGACCGTGCATGCCGCGCTCAATGCCATCAACCAATTTGGCAATCGCTTGCGGTTGGTCGCCTGAGGGTTCAAATTCGGTCACCATCTCAAAGGGTTTACTTGAGATTTGGGTGCCACTGGCATTGACACCGGTGATTTGGGCATCATCTTGGATTTGGCGGGCAAGTTGGCTAAGTTCACGTTCGGAGCGGGAAGATTGAGGTGGTCGCATTTTATTGTCTTTATCGTAGTCACAGATGGGTAAATAATGGGGTTGATGGGTGAGAAGTTAAAGCAAAATAACGCGAAATATTGTATCAGTGATTGGGTTTATCAAAAAAGACCACCCATTAACAAACCACCTATCATCAAACTTGTTAAAATTACCCCATTAGCCTATTCCAGTTAGGCATTTAAAAGCATTAGGTTAATTTGGCAAAATCCCTTATAATATCCCCTGACTTTTTCCACTTTAGCGGCAGTGACTTGTATGAGTCATTTTGCTATTAGTCATATTAATCATTTTTTCGTTAATCATTTTGCAAACTTGCTCGTGCTGTATTGCAGTCCGTGACTTTCTATTTTTGCTTTGTTCTTGTTTTAAAATGTAAAATAGAGATAGGTTTGCAAAGCGATTAATTTTCTATCACCCTTAATGTAATGAGAAAATTAAATGCGTGAATATCAACTATTTACCTCTGAATCCGTCAGTGAAGGTCACCCAGACAAACTCGCTGACCAAATCTCTGATGCTATCCTTGACGCCATTCTTGAGCAAGACATCCATGCGCGTGTGGCGTGCGAAACCTTGACCAAAACAGGCGGCGTGGTGCTGGCGGGTGAAATTTCTACCACCGCCAATGTTGATTTTGAAAAAATCGTGCGTGATACCGTCCTGCGCGTTGGCTACAATAGCTCAGAATTGGGCTTTGATGGCGCCACCTGTGCGATTATCAATATGCTTGGCAAACAATCTCCCGAAATCGCCCAAGGCGTTGACCGCTCGCGCCCTGAAGAGCAAGGTGCCGGTGACCAAGGTTTGATGTTTGGTTATGCCACCCATGAGACGGATGTGTTGATGCCTGCCCCCATTCAGTTTTCCCATCGTTTGATGGAAAAGCAGGCTCAATTGCGTAAAGACGGCACATTAGCGTGGCTGCGTCCCGATGCCAAAGCGCAAGTCACGGTACGCTATGATGGCGACAAACCTGCGTTTATTGATGCGCTGGTACTATCAACCCAACACGATCCCAGTATCTCGCAAAAAGATTTGCATGAAGCGGTCATGGAAGAAATCATCAAGCCTGTCATCCCAGCCGCGATGCTGCATAAAGACACGAAGTATCATATCAACCCAACCGGGTTATTTGTGATTGGCGGTCCTGTGGGCGATGCAGGTTTGACGGGTCGTAAAATCATCGTAGACACGTATGGCGGTATGGCGCGTCACGGCGGCGGTGCGTTCTCAGGTAAAGATCCATCAAAAGTTGACCGCAGTGCAGCCTATGCAGGGCGTTATGTTGCCAAAAATATCGTAGCGGCAGGACTGGCGGAGCGTTGTGAAATTCAAGTAAGTTATGCCATTGGGGTGGCAGAGCCTACCTCTATCTCTGTCAACACTTTTGGCACGGGCAAGATCAGCGATGACAAGATTGTCGACTTTATCCGCCAGCATTTTGATTTACGTCCGTATGGTATCACGCGTATGCTTAACCTACTCCAGCCCATGTATGAGCAAACGGCGAGCTATGGTCACTTTGGTCGCCAAGGCACTGAAACCGCTTTTACTTGGGAGCGTACTGACCGCGCAGCACTACTTAGAGCAGACGCGGGTTTATAATTTTATTGACGAAATACAAGATTTGTAGGGTGCGTTTTACGCACCTTTTTAACGTTTGATTGATGGTAGAAAATTGTAGAGAAAAGTTATGAGCGAAAACACCAACCAAATCACCGAAGAAATGAACGCGTTTTATGAGCGCGCTGATGAGTTTATCCAGCTTGCCAATACCCTTCGCACCGATGATATACACGCAGGTAAAATCAATGCCTCAATGCTGTATGCGGTGGCGCGTTTTAGCGCATGGACAGCCGCCACTGGCTTTGTCAAAGGCGCTGATTATGCCAAAGAAAAGCAAGATATTATCGAACATTTCACCAAGAATTTTGAGCGTATGCTGTCAGATAATATCGATGATTATGCCGAAAACTTCCAAAAATACATGCAAATCGGCAATTAATTGCAGTCCAATAAAACTAGCGTTTCATTAAAAAAGCGTATTGAATCGTCATACGCTTTTTTTATTGCCGCGCCTATCATCTACACCCGCAATTATTTGAACAATTAATTATTTAAACAATCGATAAAACAACCAACCTATTATCAGGATGACCAAGATAATCACACTCACGCGTTTCACCCATCTTGGCAATAACGGTAGGGTGATATTCTCTTGTTTAAGATGATTATCTAATCCTTGTGTCAATGTGCTAAAGCCTTGCTCTTTAGTCTCTACTGATGGCGCAGGCTGGGCAGTAGACGGCGTTTGACTGTTTGTCGCTAACGCTTGATTTTCATACGCATCAATTTGTTGTTTTGCCTCGTCTAAGCTAATCCCTTGCTCTTGTGCGTGAGTTTTGATGGCGATGACGTAGTTTTTTTTATCGACCAGTTGTTTGATATGACTCGGTAACGTTGATTGTGCCATAAGTAATTCCTCAAATTTTAACCTGTATATCATGCCTAGTTTGCTAAACTTATTTTAGAAGAATGTAGCAACGAGCGCCTATTTATTGTAAATAAATGTAAATAAACGCTTCATACTTTGCGCAAAATATTCACCTTTTAAAAGTTATAGCGACTAATTATGTAAAAATAGAAGTTTACTATTCATTTTTCACATAATGTTATTTTTACTTAACTTATTTTTTAAAAATTACGTACTGACAGCTAGTTTTTTTGTGCGTATACTAAGACAAAGCAGCAAATAACCTGCCCAAAACCTAAAGCAGGGCTGATTAACCCTAACTTTGCTATTTTCCCCTTCAATCATGTAAAAAGGAAGCAACATGGCACCTATCTCTGCAGGTCGCAAATTCCGTGACGCCATCGAGTCTGAAAAAGCCGAAGGTCGTCCCCTTCAAATCGTTGGCACTATCAATGCCTACACTGCCATGATGGCAAGTCAGGTCGGTCATAAAGCAATTTATCTCTCAGGTGGCGGTGTTGCCAATGCCTCATTTGGTTTGCCCGACCTCGGTATGACGAGCCTTAACGATGTATTGACCGATGCCACCCGTATCACCAATGCGGTGGACACACCATTATTGGTTGACATCGACACGGGTTGGGGTGGCGCATTTAACATCGCCCAAACCATCAAACAAATGGAAAAAGCAGGCGTTGCCGCGGTGCATATCGAAGACCAAGTGGCGCAAAAACGCTGTGGTCATCGCCCCAACAAAGAAATCGTCTCAACCGCTGAAATGGTTGACCGCCTAAAAGCTGCCCTAGACGCCAAAGTTGACCCAGATTTTGTGGTGATGGCACGAACCGATGCGCTATCAGTGGAAGGTTTGGATGCTGCGGTTGAACGTGCGGTGGCGTTTCAAGAAGCAGGCGCAGACATGATTTTTGCCGAAGCGTTGACCGATATCGCCATGTACCGCAAATTTACCGACGTGTTAGACATTCCTGTCCTTGCCAATATGACTGAATTTGGGCAAACCGACCTTTACAGCACCAAAGAGCTGTTTGACGTGGGCGTTGACATGGTACTTTATCCATTATCTGCGTTTCGTGCGATGAATAAAGCCGCCCTCAATGTCTACCAAGCCTTAAAAGATGAAGGCGTACAAACCTCCGTGGTCGACACCATGCAAACCCGCATGGAATTGTATGATTTCTTAAACTACCACTCATACGAGCAAAAATTGGACGCATTATTTAAATCAAAAAAATAATTAACGAACCATGCCCAATACTTAATAAAGCTAAAAAGGAGTTTTACCATGTCAAAAAACACCCCAGTGACAGACGCGACTGACAACAAGCCAAAACCTAAAAAAAGCGTTGCCCTATCAGGTGTACCCGCCGGTAACACTGCCCTATGTACCGTGGGTCGTACAGGCAATGACTTAAGCTATCGTGGCTATGATATTTTGGATTTGGCAAAAGACAGCGAGTTTGAAGAAGTGGCGCACTTACTGATTCATGGTCATTTGCCAAACCGTCATGAGCTAGCGGCGTACAAGAAAAAACTCAAGACCCTGCGTAACTTGCCGGTCAATGTACTGGCGGTGCTTGAAGCCTTGCCTGCCCACGCCCACCCGATGGATGTGATGCGTACTGGCGTATCAGCACTGGGCTGCACCTTGCCTGAGCGTGAAAGCCAACCTACGTCAGAAGCCCGTGATATCGCCGACAAGCTTATCGCCTCATTAGGCTCAATGCTACTATACTGGTACCACTATAGCCACAATGGTAAAGTCATCAGCCTTGAGAGCGACCAAGACAGCATTGGCGGTCACTTCCTTGAGTTATTGCAAGGTGAAGCCCCCAGTGAATCGCATATCAAAGCCATGCACATCTCCCTCATCTTATACGCTGAGCATGAGTTCAATGCGTCAACCTTTACCAGCCGTGTGATTACGGGGACTGGCTCGGATATGTACTCCGCCATCTCAGGCGCAATCGGTGCGTTAAAAGGTCCAAAACATGGCGGCGCCAATGAAGTGGCGTATGACATCCAAAAACGCTATCGCAACGCCGACGATGCAGAAAAAGACATCCTTGAACGTCTTGAGAAAAAAGAAGTTATCATTGGCTTTGGTCATCCTGTGTACACCGTGAGCGACCCACGCAACGTGGTCATCAAAGAAGTGGCTCGCAACTTGTCCAAAGAAACGGGCGACATGACCCTATTTGATGTGGCAGAACGCCTAGAAACCGTGATGTGGGACAACAAAAAAATGTTCCCAAATCTTGACTGGTTCTCAGCGGTCAGCTACCACAAAATGGGCGTGCCCACTGCCATGTTTACCCCATTATTTGTGATTGCGCGTACTGCTGGCTGGTCAGCGCACGTGCTTGAGCAACGTGCCGATGGCAAAATCATCCGTCCCTCTGCCAACTACACAGGCCCTGATGACCAAGTATTTGTGCCGCTGGATGAGCGTCAATAATTAGCGTTTTAATCGTATAAAAAGCCTTTCAGGTCAGCCTACCCATTGATTTGAAGGGCTTTTTTCTAATGGATTATTAATTTTAAGGTTAAGCCAAATGACAAGCCAATACCGCAAGCCCTTACCCAATTCTGATTTGGAATACTACGACACCCGCCAAGCGGTGAATGATATCACCCCAGACGCGTATGACAAACTCCCCTACACCTCGCGTATTTTAGCCGAGCAATTAGTGCGTAAAGTCACTGATTCAAATGAACTGACCGCTGCGCTCAAACAGCTCATCAACCGCGAGCGTACGTTAGACTTTCCTTGGTACCCTGCGCGTGTGGTGTGTCATGACATCTTGGGTCAAACTGCCCTTGTGGACTTGGCAGGCTTGCGTGATGCCATCGCTGAGCAAGGCGGCGACCCAAGCAAGGTCAACCCTGTGGTACAAACCCAGCTGATTGTTGACCACTCGCTTGCTGTGGAATGTGGGGGTTATGACCCAGATGCATTTGAAAAAAACCGCGCCATCGAAGACCGCCGCAACGAAGACCGTTTTCACTTTATCAACTGGACAAAGACTGCCTTTGAAAATGTGGACGTGATTCCAGCAGGCAACGGTATCATGCACCAAATCAACCTAGAGAAAATGTCACCTGTTATCCAAGTACAAAATGGCGTCGCGTTCCCAGATACTTGCGTGGGCACAGACAGCCACACCCCACACGTGGATGCGCTGGGCGTGATTTCGGTGGGTGTCGGTGGACTGGAAGCAGAAACCGTGATGCTCGGTCACCCATCGATGATGCGACTGCCTGATATCGTAGGCGTACACCTCAAAGGCAAACGCCAAGCAGGCATCACCGCCACTGATATCGTGTTGGCGTTGACTGAGTTTTTGCGTAAAGAGCGCGTGGTTGGCGCGTATGTGGAATTTTTCGGTGAAGGCGCAGACAGCCTATCCATCGGTGACCGTGCCACTATCGCCAACATGACCCCAGAATATGGTGCAACCGCAGGGTTATTTTATATTGATGATCAAACCATCGACTATTTACGCCTCACAGGCCGTGAAGACAAACAAGTTGAACTGGTAGAAAACTATGCCAAAACCGCCGGGCTGTGGTCATCTGACCTCGTCAATGCCGACTATGAGCGTGTGCTTGAGTTTGATTTGTCACTCGTCACCCGTAACATGGCAGGTCCTTCAAATCCCCATGCGCGCGTATCGACTTCTGAGCTTTCTGCCAAAGGCATTGCCCATGCCGAAGGGGAAGCGGCGCCTGAATCGGAGAATGGCTTAATGCCTGATGGTGCGGTGATTATCGCGGCTATCACCTCGTGTACCAACACCTCAAACCCTCGTAACGTAGTGGCAGCGGCATTGCTTGCCAAAAAAGCCAACGAACTTGGCTTGACCCGTAAACCTTGGGTCAAATCATCCTTCGCCCCGGGTTCAAAAGTGGCTGAACTATATTTGCAAGACGCTAACCTATTGCCAGAACTGGAAAAACTCGGCTTTGGTATCGTGGCATTTGCCTGTACCACTTGTAACGGTATGTCGGGTGCGTTGGATCCAGCGATTCAGCAAGAAATCATCGACCGTGACCTGTATGCCACTGCAGTGCTATCAGGCAACCGCAACTTTGATGGACGTATCCACCCGTATGCCAAACAAGCCTTCTTGGCAAGCCCGCCGTTAGTCGTCGCGTATGCGATTGCAGGGACGATTCGTTTTGATATCGAAAAAGACGTGCTTGGCGTGGTCAATGGTAAAGAGATTCGCCTGATTGACATTTGGCCATCGGATGAAGAGATTGACGCGATTGTGGCAAAACACGTCAAACCTGAACAATTCCGTCAAATCTATATCCCGATGTTCAACCTTGACCGCAGCGAAAAAGCCGACAGCCCACTTTACAACTGGCGCCCACAGTCAACCTATATCCGCCGTCCACCCTACTGGGAAGGCGCGCTAGCGGGTGAACGCACCCTCAAAGGTATGCGTCCACTCGCCATCTTGCCTGACAATATCACCACCGACCACTTGTCACCGTCCAATGCGATTTTGGCAAGCTCGGCAGCAGGCGAATACTTGGCAAAAATGGGCTTACCCGAAGAAGATTTTAACAGCTATGCCACCCACCGCGGCGACCATTTAACCGCGCAACGTGCGACTTTTGCCAATCCAAAACTGTTTAATGAAATGGTCAAAAATGACGATGGCAGTACCAAGCAAGGCTCACTGGCTCGCGTTGAGCCTGAAGGTCAAGTGATGCGGATGTGGGAAGCGATTGAGACCTACATGAACCGTAAGCAACCGCTGATTATCATCGCCGGGGCGGACTATGGTCAAGGCTCTAGCCGTGACTGGGCTGCCAAAGGTGTGCGTCTGGCTGGGGTGGAAGCGATTGTGGCGGAAGGGTTTGAGCGGATTCACCGTACCAACCTTATCGGTATGGGTGTGCTGCCGCTTGAATTTAAAGCGGGAACGACGCGTATCACGCTAGGGCTAGATGGGACTGAGACGTATGATGTGATTGGTGACATCTCGCCACGCTGTGATTTGACGCTGGTGATTAATAAAGAAGGCTCGCAGCCGCTTGAAGTGCCTGTGACCTGCCGTCTTGATACCCAAGCGGAAGTCGACACCTATAAAGCGGGTGGCGTATTGCAAAAATTCGCGCAAGACTTCTTAAAAGGTGAAGTGGCTTAAGTTTTATTTAAAGTTACAAGTCTAAAATATTGTTCTAAAATCAAAAGCCGAGTATGATAAATGCTCGGTTTTCTAGATATAAATTTATGATATGAAATTCTCAGAACTAATAGAAAAAATGAACTTATACACCTTATCTGCAGTCAGATGTTCTGATTTAGCTATATCCGCAGGTAAGTTAATGCTTTGGAATTGTGAAGAATGGGATAAAGAGCCTTGTTTAGCATCTGCACGCAATATGCCAGATATTAAAATGTGCTTACCGTTAGTGCAAGGTGTTTCAACAGAACTTAGCAAAACTCTTTATTTAATTTTAGGAAATCCTGAATCTTGTACTTTTTCGGAAAATGGTGGCGTTTACTTTGGACATGTAGATACTTTCATTTCACCTAATGAAATTATTGCTACACAGGTTATGCTTTATAACTATTGTCTACTTGAAGCTTACGAATTCGATTTAATGAAACAAAAGATGTATGAAAATCAAGAATTATTTTTTGATGAAAAATACAGTTTAAAAGATTTTAATGAGAGAGGTTTTGAAAAGCTTATTAATGGGGTAGTTGAGAGAGAACTAGTAAGATATGAACGACAATCAGTTGAAAAAAGATTAAATTTATGGAAAAAATTTGATTTAAATGAAATTGGCGAAAAATGGATTGAAATTTATAAAGTTTTATCAGAACGTAGAAATGAGTTAACTCACGAGCATTCACCAACCAAACCAACTTTAGAAGAATCTATTATTTACTTTCATCACTGCAGGGTATTAGCTAAAGAGATTGCTACAAAATTTGGAGATAAATCAATTTCCGAATGTAAAGTTCCTTGGCATGACTTTAAAGAAGTAGAGATGCCTCAAGAAATTTAAAGTTATATTTAATAAAATGAAAATAAAATTTAATCAATTTTTTACTCAGATTATTGAACATTTGTTAAAATTATAGTACTTTGATAAAAAAGCTCTCACTTTTTGCGAATACCGAAATAGCCAAATTTTTAAATAGTGGTTGAAACTGATAACAATTTAATTCTCATAGATTTTAGTTTAACAAAATCCTTTCTAGCATTGACAGTTTTAATAAACGCCATTTTTCAAAAATGGGTTAGCTAAAACTGGTCAAGCGTTTTACTTTTCTCAGCTATTTTTTTAAATCCAAATAAAAACAGCCAGTCAATCAACTGGCTGTTTTTTCAATCTTACCACTAACCAATCACATCGCATCCCATATACGGACGCAACACTTCAGGCACCGTGATAGTACCATCCGCATTTTGGTAATTTTCCATGATGGCAAGCAAGGTACGACCCACCGCAAGACCTGAGCCGTTTAATGTATGCACCAGCTCGGTTTTTTTGCCATGTTTGACACGCGCTTGCATACGGCGCGCTTGGAAGTCGCCACAGTTTGAACAGCTAGAGATTTCACGGTAGGTAGTCTGAGACGGTAGCCACACCTCGATATCATAGGTTTTCACCGCGCTAAAGCCCATATCACCGCCACACAGCACAATCACCCGATACGGCAAACCAAGCTGCTGCAAGATATATTCCGCTTGTCCTGTCATGTCCTCTAAGGCTTGCATTGAAGTCTCAGGATGGACGATTTGCACCATTTCCACCTTTTCAAACTGGTGCTGACGAATCAAGCCGCGGGTATCACGTCCTGCACTGCCCGCTTCACTACGAAAACAGGGGGTATGGGCAGTCATTTTGATGGGCAGAGCTTCGGGGTCTAGGATTTTGTCACGCACGCTGTTGGTAAGCGGTACCTCTGACGTAGGGATTAAGTAATACTCTTTTTCACCGCGCAGCTTAAATAGGTCTTCTTCAAACTTTGGTAGCTGCCCTGTACCAAGTAGGCTGTCGGCATTGACCATATACGGTACATACATTTCCGTATAGCCGTATTTGTCGGTGTGGGTAGTAAGCATAAAGGCAATCAAGGCGCGGTTGAATTTGGCAAGTTGCCCTTTTAGCACGCTAAAGCGTGAGCCAGTCAGTTTTGCCGCCATTTCAAAGTCAAGTAGCCCCAAGTCTTCGCCCAAGTCGCTATGGTCTTTGACCGCAAAATCAAATTGGCGCGGCTCGCCCCATCGACGCATTTCGACATTGTCGTTTTCATCTTTACCTACCGGCACGCTGTCATCAGGCAAGTTTGGGATGGTTAAAGCTGCTGCTAGAATTTTATCTTGCAAGGCTTTAAGCGCGTCTTCCGCTTGTTTCATCTCGCTACTGATGGTTGCCATTTCTGCCATCAAGGCGTCAGTATTTTCGCCATTACGTTTCATCAAACCGACTTGTTTGGCACCCGCATTTTTTTTGGCTTGTAATTCTTCGGTTTTGACTTGAATGGATTTGCGCTGTTCTTCGACTTGCTGCCAAAATGCTTTATCAAGCTCATAGCCGCGTTTGGCAAGTTTTTCGGCGACCGTGTCTAGTTCTGTACGCAGTAATTTTGGGTCGATCATGGCGATAAGTTCCTTAAATTGTTCAAACTTGAGTTAAAGCAGCAAAATGGCTGTTGATATCTGCGTGTATGATACCAAGATTGCAGCGATTTTTCACGGTAGCGACTAGAAATACACGGCAAATTGACGATTTATCGGTATGCGCTTATCGGCGTTCGCCCCTCGCTGCATTGGCGGTAAAACAAAAATTTATCAAAAAGTGCGTTGTTAGGTTTATTTTTGGGTCAAGGTTGGGTAAGATAAGCCTTCTTTTATCGTTTTGTAACTATCGTTTGATAGCGAGTGAATTGTTTATGGCGCTGTACCCTTACACCCTACAACCTGTGGATTTGAATCTGACCGAGGACGAGTTTCGTCAAGCACAGCTACAGCTGTTTGATGCCAACAACCAAACTTTGACCAAAATCACCCCAAAAACTTGGGCAATTTTGGCAGTCATCGTGGTGCTAGCGATTTTGGGTCTGATTTTTGTGCGCGGTTATTCCACCATTATTTTTTGGTTGATGCTCGTGGGTGTGGTGATTTATTTGCTGGCATGTACCTACGGTCTTAAATGGTATGTCAAACGAGAATTTGAAAAACAAATGGCAAGCCAAAGTATGCCGCCAGAGATGCAACAAATCAAGCTTGGCGTACAGCAGCATGGGGTAGTGATGTCCATGCCTGCACCCAACATGCCCGCCATGCCACGCGGCTACAATCAGCCTTTGGTGCGTAGTAGCGGTATGCAGCAAGCGGTTATCAAATGGGATAGTGTCACCAACTGGCAAGAAACGCCTGATTATATCTTTATGATGTTTGATGTCAAAAATCCAAAAACAGGTGAAAGCCAACAAGGCAGCCAAATCGTACCCAAACGCCTTGCCCACCAAAAATTCCCGATTGATACCTTACGTCATCATTTACAGCAAAACATCGGACAACCAGGTTTTGATTTAACCGACAAACCGACTGATAAATATTTCCCAGAAAACAATTAAGACAACGATTAAGATTAAGACAACAACTAGTTATCGATGACTAAAAAAACTGCAGTTTTTTTATGGCAACAAGCAAAATTATTTACCAAATTTGCACACAGCTGCGGCAAATGTTTGATATTATTTTTAGGGTAATACCGTATATTTTAATTGATAAAATTAAACGTACTGATAAAAACGATTAATTTTAATAACAGATTGTTTAGGCTTACAATTAAGCCGTAAACAAATAACAATCATCATTTTAGGAGATAACGACATGGCAAAACCAGCAACCAAACAAGACTCAGAACAATTAGACAATACCGATAAATCAGGTGAAAAAGTGACTACCTCTAAATCTAGCCCTAAAAAAACGCGCGATATCAGCTTAGCCGCTGCAGACATGAGCGCCATTGTTGAGCAATTAAATACCTTATTAGCCAACTATCATGTGTTTTATACCAATGTGCGTGGCTATCACTGGAATGTGCGTGGCTCAGATTTCTTTACCCTCCATGTGAAGTTTGAAGAGTTATATACTGCGCTGCAAATCCAGATTGATGAAATTGCTGAACGCATTTTGACATTACAAGGTACACCACTACATGCTTATAGCGATTTCTTAAAAATCTCAAGCATCAAAGAAGACAAAAACGTCTCTGATGGTGTGGCATGTGTGAAAGGTATTTTAACGGGTCTGACTATGACCATCGCTAAAGAACGTGAAATCATTGACTTAGCGGACGAAGATGACGATCAAGGCACTGCCGACCAATTGACTGCCTATGTGCAAGAACAAGAAAAATTGGTGTGGATGTACAACGCTTATCTTGGCTAATCGTCCCATCTGACCAAAAAGACGGCTTTGACAGTCGTCTTTTTTATTGCGTGGTAAAATAAAACACAATATATAGATTTTCAAATGTCAATAAATTTAATTACTAATTTTTTGATATACAAATAGTTATATATTTCAATATCTTATAAATTTTATCCTTAGAAATCAAATCCTTGGGTGGATTGCAATTTCTATATGTTGTTATCTATAATAGCCAATCATACTAGCCAGTTGCTCATTTTCAACTGATTTATTTGTTAGCTGATTTATATGTAAACTGATACTGCTACGCCACTTGTCTTGAACTTTGATTGAAGAAGATTCACCGCTATGTCATATTCCATCTTTTGCCAAACCAAAAATGACCCATTACTTGAGCCGATGTTTTTTGGTCAGCCTGTCAATGTGGCACGTTACGACCAACAAAAATTCCCTGTTTTTGAGCAGTTGATTGAAAAGCAATTGTCGTTTTTTTGGCGTCCAGAAGAAATTGACGTCTCCAAAGACCGTTTGGATTTTAGCAACTTGTCGGTGCATGAACAGCATATTTTCTTAAGCAACCTAAAGTACCAAACCTTGCTTGATTCGATTCAAGGTCGTAGCCCCAATGCCGTGCTACTGCCGCTGGTGTCGATTCCTGAGCTAGAAACCTGGATTGAAACTTGGTCATTTTCTGAGACCATCCATTCTCGCAGCTATACCCATATTATTCGTAACGTGGTCAATGACCCAAGCAAAGTATTCGACGATATCGTTGACAATCCTTTTATCCTAGAGCGCGCGACAGGGATTGCCAAGTTCTATGACGAGCTGTATCAACTATCTCAGCTATACAATCTATACGGGGAAGGTCGCCATGTCATCGATGGCAAGCCCGTCGAGGTTAATTTACGCCTGCTTAAAACCAAATTGTATCTATGTTTGGTGGCTATCAATGTGCTAGAAGCGATTCGTTTTTATGTGTCGTTTGCTTGTTCATTTGCCTTTGCTGAGCGCAAACTGATGGAAGGCAATGCCAAAATCATCAAAATGATTGCCCGTGACGAAGCGCTTCATCTAAACGGCACCCAGCATATGATTAATTTGATGCAATGGGGCAAAGATGACCCTGACATGGTAGAAATCGCCCAAGATTGCCAACAGCAAGCCATTGAAATTTTCAAAGACGCGGCTGAACAAGAAAAAGCATGGGCAAAATATTTGTTTAAAGATGGCTCAATGATTGGCTTGAATGAAAATATCTTGGTGCAATACGTTGAGTACATTACCAATCTGCGTATGGATGCGATTGGCTTACCGCCGATTTTTGGAGCGATTAAAAACAACCCAATTCCATGGATCAATGCTTGGCTCTCCTCAGACAACGTGCAAGTCGCGCCCCAAGAGTCAGAAATCACCTCTTACTTAGTCGGTCAAATTGACGCAGAGCTGAGTGATGATGCGTTTGATGATTTTGAATTGTAATTCGTCATACGCTTATTTTATTTAGGCAATATAATCGATTATGGCATGGATTTTTACCAACAACACGCAGTTTTATCTGCATGACGCTGAGACGTTGCTACAAGGCATGCTTCGCTCAAAAATCCCTGCCAATCACCAATGCCTTGAAGGTTATTGCGGTACTTGTAAGCTCAAATACCGCCGTCGCCACCATGACACCCGTATCGACTATATCAATGAGCCACTGGTGATGTTGGACGATGACGAAATCCTACCCTGCTGTTGTCAAGTCAGAGGGGCAATCGAGCTTGATATTGATTGATTTACCCAAATAACCCGCCAAAAACTGCGCGAAATGCCGCATAAAGCGAAAACTTACCCGCTTTGCCTTTAATTTTCTCCCTGTGACCCTCATAAATCGCTATAATAATAGGTTGACTACCGCTTTTTAATCATACTAAATCTTTATTTAGTCCTCGACTGTCATTTGCAGGGTGTATCCCTTGATAAAAATGAAGAAATACAGTCATTAGCTTATTTGTCGTGCTATTACATTATTTATTTTTTTAACCAATATCAAAGCGAGCCCTCATGAGCGAACATTCAACTTCTCAATTAGCCACGCTGATTCAATTAGGTAAAGAGCAAGGTTATCTCACCTATGCTGAGATCAATGACCAACTCCCCGAATCGGTAACTGAAAGTGACCAAATTGATGATATTATTCAAATGCTCACAGACGTTGGCATCAAGATTTTTGAGACCGCGCCTGATGAAGACGATATTATGCTTAGCGATGATGCGGATGATGACGAAATTGCTGTCGATGAAGCCGCTGCGGTACTTGCCTCAGTAGAATCTGAGCCAGGTCGCACCACTGACCCTGTGCGTATGTATATGCGTGAGATGGGTACGGTTGACCTACTCACCCGTGAAGGCGAGATTGCGATTGCTAAGCGTATCGAAGATGGTATTCGAGATGTACAACATGCCATGACCTTTTGGCCAGGTACGGTGGCTATGCTCATTAATGAATACCACCAAACCTTTGAAGGTGAAAAGAAAGTCTCTGATATTATTACCGGTTTTCTTGACCCTGAAGCCGCTGATGTCATCCCGCTTGCCGATGACGAAGAGGTAGAAATCGCGTTACCGATTATCAAACCCAAAGTCAAAGACGAAAAAGCCGAGGATGAACTCGATGAGGAAGCCGAAAACGCCGATGAAATCGAAGAGGCCGATGGCGAAGTCAGCGAAGATGCCGATACCGAAGAAGCCAGCGGTCTTGACCCTGAAGAAGTGCGTCTGCGCTTTGAAGAATTAGAGCAATTGTTCACCAAGGTCAAAGGTTTATTAGCCACCCATGACCGTGATAGCGACGTCGTCAAAGCGGCGATGAATGAGCTTGCCAACTGCTTTATGCTGTTTAAGCTCAATAGCCGCGTCTCGGACAATATCATGGATATGATGCGCGAGGTGTATGAAGACGTGCGTAAAAACGAACGTCACATCATGAAACTGGTGATTCGCCGCGGTAAAATGCCAAAAGATGAGTTTCGCAAAACCTTTCCGCATAATGAAACCAACCTTGACTGGCTCCCTAACCGTATCGCAGGTAAACCTGCCTTTGCAGATACATTAGAGCGGGTACTTGACGAAGTGTTACAGTATCAAGGGCGTATCCAGCAGCATGAGCAAAATCTTGGCATGAACATCGACCAAATGAAAGTGGTCGCACGTAACATGTCTGTGGGGGAAGCCAAAGCCCGCCGCGCCAAAAAAGAAATGGTTGAGGCGAACTTACGTCTGGTCATCTCGATTGCTAAAAAATATACCAACCGCGGTTTGCAGTTCCTTGATTTGATTCAAGAAGGTAACATTGGCTTGATGAAAGCGGTAGATAAATTTGAATATCGCCGTGGTTATAAATTCTCCACTTATGCCACTTGGTGGATTCGCCAAGCTATCACTCGCTCGATTGCTGACCAAGCGCGTACCATCCGTATCCCTGTGCACATGATTGAAACCATCAATAAAATCAACCGTGTATCGCGCCAGCTATTGCAAGAAATGGGACGTGAGCCTACCCCTGAGGAATTGGGCGAACGCTTAGAGATGGACGAAGTCAAAGTCCGTAAAGTACTCAAAATCGCCAAAGAGCCCATCTCAATGGAAACCCCAATTGGGGATGATGAAGACAGTCACTTGGGTGATTTTATTGAGGATTCGAGCATATCAAGCCCAGTGGATGAAGCAACCGCACAAGGGTTAAAAGAAGCTACCCGTGAAGTGTTAGCCAACCTGACCGAACGTGAAGCCAAAGTGCTTAAAATGCGTTTTGGTATTGATATGTCTACTGACCATACCTTAGAAGAAGTGGGTAAACAATTTGATGTCACCCGTGAGCGTATTCGTCAGATTGAAGCCAAAGCGCTGCGTAAACTGCGCCACCCTTCTCGCTCAGAACATTTACGTTCATTCCTAGAGAATGATTAATGTTCTCTCCATCCAAAAAAGCCGAGACAATGTTCTCGGTTTTTTTATGGGCGGGTTTGTGAATGTGCTTTTTCTATAAATGTGGCTTTTTATGAATTGGGTTATGAATGGGGTTATGGATAGTTTTATAGGTAGGGCTTTTTTCAACGCCAAACCCCAACGTCTTGAAATTATCGGTTTTACCCTCATTTAGAGCCTAAAGAAATTTATACAACCTTAGGTGATGCCATGAACGATAAAACAATTACGCTTAACAACTTGGAAGCCGCTACCTGTAGTACGCGAGCGGCGAAACCTACGGATATCCAGCACCCAGAATTGTGGAATTTTCCTATGGATTATCCGTTAAGTATCATCGGTCATGAGGGTCACAAAGAGACGCTACTCGACGAAGTAAAATTAATTTTGGGTACTTTATTTCCTGAATTTGATTTGGCAAGTTTGACTATCAATCCATCGCGTACCGGTCGTTTCCACTCCGTACGTGCCAATGTATATTTGACAGAAGCCGAGCAAGTCAATAGCTTGTATAAAATGCTGGATGAAGCGGCAAGTATTCGTACCGTATTATAAACCTGTCATGGTTAAAAATGGCACGATTGATTGACGTACAAAAAAGCGGGATACATCAGTTATCCCGCTTTTTTTATCTGTTTTATCTGTTTTAGATGGCTTATCAGTAGCTGATGATACGCTTGCTTGATTATTGGCTCAAAAGTAACAACTGATAGGCAGCCTTGTAGGCATCATAATTAAAATCATAGCTCGCCTCAAAGTGAGGTTTGAGTTTTTCAATTAATTCATCATCTTCATCAGATAGGCTGATATGCTTGGCTTGGGTCTGCATGTCTTCGATAGCGATTTCGCCCAGTAATTGATTAAACTTATCGCGCGCCTGCGTTTGCTTGGCAATATCGGCAGCCGTCATGGGGACGAGTGCGGATGCAGCCGCGTCGCGTGATGCAGTATCAGCGTAGCTAGATTGCTGGCTCGCTGCCTGTTCTTGGGCGGTGGCTTTGTCGATTTTTTCACAGATTTTGGCAAGGCGGGTGCGTGATGTTTTATCAAGTTTATCTGTGTCCAACAGTAGCGAACAAGCTTGTTGTTCTTCGCTTTCCTCAACAACATCTACTGCCGCTGCAGCTTCCGCCGCCACTGCAGCTGCATTTTCTACATCGCTGGCTACATCGCTCGGTTTGTCGCTGATAGTTTGATACAACTGGCTAAATATCTGGGCGTCAGATTTGCCTTGCGCTTTAAGTTTGGCAATCTGTTGCAAATATTGTTGATTGCGATAGGTTTTATCAACAATCCCTGCGATATGTTCAGCAAGTTCCTCATCGACATACGCATCAACGTCTGCAAACGCTTCTTGCTGACGGCTATCAGTATTCATGACTGCATAATTATCGGCTTGTATTTTTGCAAGTTTGGTTGCAGCGGCGTTCAGCGCCGCGATATCTATTTCACCCAGGCTTGCTTCATCTTTTTGCAACACAAACTGGTAGCTATAAAGGGTGACAAACGTCTCGACAAACCCTTTGTTTTGTTTGAGTAGGCTATAGGACAAGGCTTCTAGATTCTTATCACTGTCAAAGATTTTGGATTGTTTTGTCGCCGCCCATAAATTGTTATCTTTTGATGCTTGTTGCCAAGTGATTGCCTTGTTGAAGATATCAGGATTGACGCGGGCTTTGCCATAATCATAAAAGTTAACCACTGTGCGCATTTGGGTCTTGGGCTGATTGGTTGTCGGCGTCGTTTTTTCAAATGATGGCAAATCACTCATTGCCACCATATTAAGTAGTTGATTTTGGCGGTTGAGTCCATAGCTGATACGGATGTCATCATCCATTGAGATAAAGCTGCTATTTGCCTCTTTACTTATCTCAGCTTGCAGCGCTTTAAAGGCTTGCGGATTGGTGTCAATGATTTTTGCCAGTGCAGCGGCACTGACCAATTTGTCTGATTGGTATTTGTCAAAGGCTGCTAAGGCTTTTGCGGTTTGAGCTAATTCGTCACTGGTTGACTCGTCTGTGGTTGGCTCATCAGTGGTTGAGTCGTCAGTGGCTGTTTGAGTCTCTAAACTGTCCATTGCCTCTGCAGCATCGGCACTGGCTGGGTCAGCAGCGCTGTCATCTGATTGTTCCCGCATTTTGTCAATGGCTTCATACAGGCGCATGGCAGATTCATACGCTTTTTCTTCAACGCTTGCCAACTCATGGCTGTCAAAGGCTTTTTTCATCAGATACCGTGGGCTAACAGCAAGGCTGCCAAGCTGCTTTAGCTCATCATCTTTGGCAAAATCAGCTGGATTGATGAATGATTTTAGGTAGCGCTTATTGACGTGAAAGAACAGCAAATACTCGGCTAGCATTTGATTGTAGCCAATGCGGTAGCCAATGCGCTGGCTCACACCTTTGGCTTTATCTTCAGTAGTCAAAGCCAATGGCTGATAATCACTTTCTTTGGCAAGGGTGGCATTTAGCAGTGACATCTGTTCAAATACCTTGAATAAGGCTCTTTTATCTATCTTTTTATCTTTTAGCAGTTTGCTATAGTCATATTCAATGTAGCGTCCATCATATTGGGGGTCGGTGGCAAACTCAGAGAGTCCCGATAAATCAGCATATACTTTTGAGCGCGCAAAATCAGCCGCCAGCGGCACTTTGATAAACGCCCCTGCATTGTTCTGCACGTAGCGAAATTCAGGCACAATTGACATTTGCCCTCGGCGAAGATCTACCACACCTGTGGAGGCAAACTCAAAGCGCTTGGTTAAAATATCCATCACTTGCCCCGCTTCGCTTTGTTCACGGGTTTGGTGATTGGCCCCCTCTGTGACCAAGGCTTGTTGGCGAGCATCAAGGTGCTGTGCTGCGCTAAGCTGCCCGATAAGTTTTAAACGATTAGGGCTTGCAGCTAACGCTTGTGCGCTACGTAAGGGCGGGCGCACCACATTGACTCGATAGTCATAGGCATAGCTTTGGCGACTGAGCAAATTTTGGTTGGCTTGCAACACGCGTTGAGACAGCGGTTGACTCACGCTAGGCTGTGTGGCACAGCCGTGGATCCCCAGCAAGACGATGGCAAAAGTGAGAGGCTTGATACTAAAGGCGATGGCTTGTTGCGCATTCATTGATCTTCCTTAACAAATTTTATTATAGAGCCTATCTTTATAACTGAATTGATTTTTTTTGTAAACAAAAAGCCAGTGTTATGTTGCAATGTTTACAAAGATAATGGGTAATCTAACGGAGTTTTGCTATCATACGAACTAAATACCGCAAAAACGCTTAAAAACCACTCATTTAAAAACCAATCACTTAAAAACCTATCAGAAGAACCCTTGTATGTCGCAACTCACTCTACCCGCTAATCTTAATTTACCCACTAATTTAGAACACTTACTCACCCAATTTTTACAGGCGCAGCTGCCCAAGCCCATACAACTTGACCCCAGCGTGCTTGCCTACCGCTGGCAATCCAATAGCCGCACGGGCAGCGGTGAATTGGTGCCTTTAACCGTGGATTTGCGATTGACGTTGGATGATTTGCTTGGTATTGATGGGCAAAAGAATAAACTGGTTCAAAACACCCGCCAGTATTTAGCAGGCTTACCTGCCAATCATGTACTCATGACAGGTACGCGTGGTGCAGGTAAATCCTCGCTCATTCGGGCATTGCTCAATCAATATAAAGCGGATGGTCTTCGTATTATCGAAGTGTCACGAGATGATTTGGTGATGTTAGAGCCGATTCGCCAAGCGGTACGAGACCTGCATACAACCCAGCCCAATCATGGCTGTCATTATGTGGTGTACTGTGATGACTTAGCGTTCAATGGACAAGATGAGAATTATCGCACGCTCAAAAGCGTGCTCGATGGCGCGCTAGATAGCGAGCAAGACAAACTAATGGTCTATGCAACCAGTAACCGCCGTCATCTATTGCCGCAACTGATGAAAGACAATGTGAGCATTTATAATGGTCAAACCGATGAAGTCAATCCGTATGAGACGATTGATGAAACTGTGTCGTTGTCTGACCGCTTTGGGCTGTGGCTGTCGTTTCATCCGATGACCCAGCCTGTGTATTTGGATATTTGTGCGCATTATTTGGCGCAAGCAAGTTTGCCCTTTGATGAGGAAGCAAAAGCCGCTGCGTTGCGCTTTGCCAGTGAACGGGGCGGACGCTCGGGGCGCGTGGCTTATCAGTTTAGCCGGTATTTTATTGGCATGAAAGGGTTGGAAAATTAATATGTACGCAAACCAAGACCAACTGACCGAACTGGTGCGCAGGCTGGAAGAAAAAAATCATATCTTTGTCGCCGACCCGATTTTAATTACCGAAAAACTGCAACCCGAACAAGCCAACCCACTGACCAAACTGCGCCGCCGTGCCACACGCATTGATAATGACGGTAAACTTGCGCAGCTACTTGCCACCATTGACACCCGCGTCAATGGCGTGATTTGGGGATTGACTGTGCTGTGGTTTATTTTGGGCTTTGTCGCGTTATTTGGCTTGATGCAAGCGCAGGTAGTGAACTTTTTTTATGTGCTAGCCAGTTTATTAGGGTTTAATACCATTATCTTACTGGTTTGGCTCGGTTGGATGCTATTCTCACCGCGCAACAAACCCAGTTTTTTTGGGTCATTTTTTACCCCGGCAGCCCTAGTGCGTGGCAAAGATGTTGTCACCCAAACGGCGGTTGAGCTATATCAAGAACAGCTCAATCACGCTGGCACCAAATGGTACGTCAGTCGTATCAGCCACCAGTTTTGGTTAGCCAGTCTATCGGGGATGTTGGTGTCATTAATTCTATTATTACTGGTCAAAAATTATAATTTTGTGTGGGAATCAACCCTACTACAAGACAGCAACGTGGTGGAAGTGGTCAAGCTGATGTCTTGGCTGCCCCATTGGGTAGGCTTTCCTACGCCAACGGCACAAGATATTATCACCGCGCAAATGAATCCTGAAACCACGCCACAGATGATTTCGTTTCGCTGGGCGATGTTATTAATCGGTAGCCTACTGATGTACGGTATCGTGCCACGTTTGCTCGCATGGCTATGTTGTCTGGTGATGGTACGCTCAAGCCGTATGAAGCTTGATATCAAACAGCCGTACTATCAAAAAATTATCGACTTTTGGCAGCGCAAAGTGATTGACCCCGATGACAGCCCTGCTGAGCAAAAACCTATCGCGCCCACTGCGCAAATCAGCCTAGCCAATAAACTTGCCGTGTTGCTCGAATACCCGCAAGCCAACCCGCAATGGTATGCTAAAACCGTCGGCATGGCGGCGCAAGACTTTGGTCGTATCGATGATCGTGATGACTTGGAAAAACTGATTGCCTATCTTCAAAGCAACCCTGTTCAAGTGCTCGTCGGTATCTCCAATCTCGCACTCCCCGACCGTGGCACCCTGCGAAAACTCGATAATATCGCAAGCGCGGCAAAAGGCGGTATGATTGTGCAACTGCTCGATGCCAATCAAGGCTACCTGCCAAGTCCGAGCGAAATTGAAACCATCAAAGCCCGTCAACTACAATGGGAAACCGCGTTGGCAGAACGCCAGATTGCCCTAGTAAGAGAAAATTAACTATGAATGCCACAATCAGCTATGCCGATGTGATTAATAGCATTGCCCAAACTACTGCACAGCTTACGCTTGCAGCGCAAAGCGCTTTTGTGCAAAATCTACTGCGTCAATTTGTTCAAAATTTACCAGCCGATTGGCTTGACAATGAACTCGACAGTGAAAAACCGCACTATCAAGCCCTATTTGACGCCATAAACAGGCAAACTTGGCAACCCGATAGCATCGAACAGGCGCTAAATGCGCTCGATGACATCATGTTTGCTATGGGCGATAGCTATCCACACAGCACCAGTGACGCGATTTTGCTGATGCTTGATATGCTGGGGTTTTATCTATCTTTGACAGCCATGGAAGAAAAATCCGAAGTGAGTGATGGTTGGGTGATTTTAACTGCTGAAGGCTATTTGGATTATTATGACCAGCTGGCAGAAGATAGTAGCGAAAACACCGACGATGTTGCCCATAGTTTTGATGATTGGCTGGCACATCCACTGACCCAAACTGCCTTCAATCATGTCACCCATGCCTTAGAACTTGCCAAAAATAGCTCACGCTGAATACATAAAGGTTAACAAAATAATGGATAACAAAGACATAACCACCCAAGAAAAATTGACAATTGATGTAGCCAAAGATTATTTGCCAGCGACGGCTACTGACAGCGCGACCCATCCAAGCGCGGATATCGCTACGCAATCGCACAACCATCCATTAGCCCAAGCAGAACAAAACCCCTATCCAAGCCGCAAAATCAGCATTGGCGAAAATGAAGCGTTAAAATTGGCGGTGGTGGGGCATACCAATACCGGTAAAACTTCGCTACTACGCACCCTGTTGCGTGATATGTACTTTGGTGAAGTCAAAAATGCGCCTGCCACTACCCGCCATGTGGAAAAAGCCATGATCAATGACAGCCAAACGGGGCAAGGCTTGGTGGCACTGTATGACACACCAGGTCTAGAAGATGCGTCAGGGCTACTTGATTGGTTAGAAGACAACACCGCTGCCCGCCGTGATGGTGTGGAGCGATTACAGCAATTTTTGGCAAGTGCGCCTGCGCAAGACGAGTTTAGCCAAGAAGCCAAGGTCATTCGTCAGCTGATTGCCAGTGACATGGCCGTTTATGTGATTGATGCGCGTGAGCCTGTGCTCGGCAAATATAAAGATGAGTTGACGGTGCTGTCATGGTCAGCCATCCCGGTCATGCCCGTATTTAACTTTACTAAGGGTCAAGATAGCAATATCAATGAATGGCAGCAGATGCTAGCGCGCCGCAACTTGCATGTATCCACGCGGTTTGACTCAGTGGCGTTTGAGTTTGATGATGAAATCAAACTGTGGCAAAACTTAGAAACCATGCTGATACAACCTGAAATTATCAAACAGCTGATCGAGCGTCGTAAAGCCGATTGGGATGATTTGTACGATGATGCCAATATTATCATTGCGCATTTTTTATTAAACGTTGCCGCCTTTGTTGAAACCATTCATGAGGAGGATGATCCGCTGCCTACCTTACAAAAAATGCAAGAGAAAGTACGCCAAGCTGAACGCAGTATGCAAGATGAACTGCTAAATCTGTATAAATTTTATGACAATACCGTCACCACCACACCGCTTGAGCTGACTGAATATCGCCGCGATCCTTTTGATAAAGAGGTACTAGCCAGTTATGGGATTCGTACCACAGGCGGTGCAGCGGCAGGCGCGCTGATTGGACTGGGTATCGATGTCGCCACCCTTGGCACATCACTGGGGCTGGGTACGGCGCTTGGTGGTTTGGCAGGTGGCTTACTGTCAAACACCAGCGCGATTGCCGACAAAATCAGCGGTGTCAAACGGCTGCACATAGACCCTGCCACCCTGACCCTACTGGCGACTCGAGCGATGGATTTGCTGACTGCGCTACGCCATCGTGGTCATGCGGCGACTGATAGCATCATGGCGAACCAATCGCTCGCGCCTTGGTCAGTTGATAGATTACCAAGTTTGCTCAAAAAAGCGCGGGGTAAGCCCGAATGGTCATCGCTCAACACAGGCAGACAAGCCACTGTGTCTGCCAAACAGTCGCATGAGCTGCGCGATGAGGCAGCTTGGCAACTATCACGCCAACTAAGACGATAACTTATCAACCTACAAGCATGATAAAAAATTTGGCTGAAAATTATCTAGCCTTGTTAAGCGTATTATTTGTTAAGCCCATCATAAGAATTTATTAAGCTAATTTTGTTATTTTTACTTTTTAATATTTTAATCTATGTCAATTTTTTGTTTTTGAGGGCAATACCGTGTATCCAGCACATCATGAACCGCATTTTAGTAATCGCAACAACTGGCTTCGCGCGACCGTGCTCGGCGCCAACGATGGTTTGATTTCCACCGCCAGTCTGTTGATGGGGGTTGCGGCAGCACAAGTGGACAGTCACACCTTGCTGTTGACAGCGGTGGCATCGCTGATCGCTGGCGCAATTAGTATGGCAGCGGGCGAATATGTCTCCGTCTCTTCGCAAGCCGACACCGAAAAAGCCGACTTGGCAAAAGAAGTCTATGAACTTGAGCACAATTCAGACCGCGAGCTAAAAGAACTGACGCATATTTATGTTCAGCGCGGCTTAACGCCTGTTATGGCACATGATGTTGCGGTAGCACTCACCGCTCACAATGCCCTAGAAGCGCATGCACGCGATGAAATTGGACTTACCGATACCGCGTCCGCCAATCCCCTACAGGCAGCCGTGGCATCGGCTTTATCCTTCATCACAGGGGCGCTGCTACCGGTGCTATGTATTTGGCTGTTACCAAAGCAATATTTGGTCGGCGGTTTGGGCACAGTGACCTTGATAGGATTAGCATTTTTGGGCTGGTTATCGGCGTATTTGGGGGGTGCCAAAATTTTTCCTGCCATTGTGCGTGTAGTCATTTGGGGCGTTGTTGCGTTGGTTACCACCCACTTTATCGGTGAAATGTTTGGGGTAAAAACAGGTTAGTCAATCACTTTTTATCGCATTATTTATCGCCAATTTTTATCATTACCATTTGCAAAACCAATTGTTTCTTATAAGATAAGGAAACTGTAATAATTCAGCAAGTTTGTAGAAACTTTTATTGGGTGATAGATTATCGTTTCTATAAATTAAACAGTTGGCAAATAATCAAAAATCCTATGGGATTTTAGCTTTCTACGGTAGTGGGAGATAAGGTAATGCAAGATTTTGTCAATGCGATTAATGATTGGGTATGGAGTCCCGCATTAATCTATCTATGTTTATTGGTTGGTTTATATTTTTCAATTCGGGGTCGTTTTTTACAAGTGCGCCATTTTGGTCGCATGATTCGATTACTGATGGACGGCAAAAGCAGCGATCAGGGTGTGTCTTCATTCCAAGCACTCGCTATGTCACTCGCAGGTCGTGTGGGTACAGGCAATATTGCCGGTGTCGCAACGGCGATTACGTTTGGTGGTCCTGGTGCATTATTTTGGATGTGGATGGTAGCGTTCTTGGGTGCCAGTACCGCATTCGTTGAGTCAACCCTTGCGCAGATTTACAAAGAACGTGATGATAAAGGCTTTTTTATCGGTGGTCCAGCCTATTATTTTGAAAAAGCACTAGGGCAAAAATGGTACGCGGTGTTATTTGCGATATCGGCAATCGCCGCTTGTGGTTTATTGTTACCCGGTGTACAGGCCAATTCGATTGCTGAAGCGATGAACAATTCACTGGGTATCGCACCTAGTATTTCAGCCGCGGTAATTGCGGCACTACTTGGCTTTATCATCTTTGGTGGTGTCAAGCGTATTGCCTCCTCTGCTGAGGTGATTGTACCTTTTATGGCACTTGCCTATATCATCGTGGCGATTGTTATTATCATCATGCATATCGGTCAATTACCTGATGTGCTAGCGTTGATTTTCCGCTCTGCGTTTGGTATGGATTCTACGTTTGGTGCTGTGTTGGGTCTTGCCATCCAATGGGGTGTGAAACGTGGCGTTTACTCAAATGAAGCAGGTCAAGGTACAGGTCCTCACCCATCGGCAGCCGCTGAGGTGTCACACCCAGCCAAACAAGGCTTAGTACAAGCGTTTTCAGTGTATGTCGATACGCTATTTGTTTGTTCGGCGACAGGTTTCATGCTAATCATTACTGGTATGTACAACGTACAAGACCCCGCCAACAAAGAAGCCTTCTTGTATCAAGGGGTTAAAGGCGTTGCTGCAGGTCCAGGTTACGTTCAAACTGCGATGGAAAACATCATGCCAGGTTTTGGCTCAGTGTTTGTGGCGGTTGCGCTATTCTTCTTTGCTTTCACTACCATCATGGCGTACTACTATATTGCAGAAACCAATATCCGTTATCTCACTCGTACCGTAAAACTAAATTGGGCAATCCCTGTACTCAAAGTAGTGATTTTATTTGTGGTAATTTATAGCTGCTTAAAAACCGCCGACTTGGCATGGGCACTGGGTGACTTGGGCGTTGGTTTGATGGCTTGGCTAAACATCATTGGTATCTTATTCTTGCAAAAACCTGCGTTTGCCGCACTGCGCGATTATGAAGCACAGGTCAAACAAGGCAAAGATCCTATCTATGATGCGCGCGCCAATGGCGTACACAATGCACCAATTTGGGATGAAATTTCAGCCAAATACCGTAAAGAATTTGGTGAACATCCTAACCATGATCGCTTTGTACCCTAATTTTAATATGTGAATGCTTCAATGCTTTCATTTAACAGCCGTTAAAAAAAATAAGCCCCATTGACTGGGGTTTATTTTTGTGATGAATTGTTATCTTTTGATTGGGATTTTAATTAACCCAAAAAACGCAATCAGTAAAGCGATGACTTGTACAGCCAGCAGCGTATAGACTGTATATAACCATTTACCTTGTGCATATGCCAGACCACACGCCCACGCACCGATACTACCCCCGATGTAATACGCCATATAATATAGACCTGACGCCAGCGACCGCCCTTCTTTGACATTCACCGCGATATAAGTAATGGTCGCCGATTGGGTAATAAATACCCCCGTTGACATCACCGCAAGCGCCACAATGACCAAAGAAATAGGCGCAGCCAGTGTCATCAGCACGCCCATCATCGAAATCATCACTGCCACGCGCACCATACGGGCAGCGCCGTATTTGGCAATCAAACTACTTGCAATCGGTGTGACCACCACCCCAATCAAATACACCGCAAAAATGTTAGCAAGCCCTGCACTCGATAGATTGTAGGGTGTATCTGCCAAATGCAAATTGACATAGGTAAAACAGCCCACTAATGAAAACAACACGCACGCGCCAAGCAGTCCTGCGGTCACCACATAACGGTTGCGCACATGTTTACTCAGCATGTGCAGCGCCGATGTAAAATTTGGGTTGGCATGAAAATGACGTGAGCGCGGTAATAACCAAGCCACCAAGGCAGCGCCTAGCACCGTCAACATGCCCATGAACACAAAGCCTTTTTCCCAGCCGATAAGCTCTTCTAAATGCCCCAAGATAAAGCGCCCTAAAAATCCCCCAAATACTGTACCTGAGACATAGTAGGACATCATTTTTGCCATCTCTTTGCCCGCGTACTCTTCCCCGACATAGGCAATCGTCACCACTGTAATGCCAGGTACCGCCAACCCTTGCATAAATCGCCAAATAACGATGCTAGAGAGTGAGTCAGACAGCCCAATCATCATTGTGGGTATTGCCATAAAGGCAATGGATGCCACAATGATATTTTTACGACCCACGGCATCGGACAACATTCCCATAAATGGTGACATGATGGCAATGGCAATCACTGTCGCCCCAACTGTCATGCCCACTTGCGTTTCGGTCGCTGAGAACGCTTGCATCATAATCGGCAAAATCGCTTGAATCGAATAAACCTGCAGAAATGCAAACGCGCCAATCATGCCAATCATGATTTTGACTATCAATGAGGGTGGCATTGTCGGTGGTTTGGCATTCGGTTGTTGAGAAGGCGGTTGATTTTGCGGTTGGCTATGGGATGGATTGCGGCTAGTTAAGTTGCTAGATATTAGTGTGTGAGTATCAGTATCAGTGGAATGATTGGAAGAATCCAAATGCCCAGTGGCATGTTGTGGTTGAGAAGTCATAGGTGACCTTTTTACAAAGTAGTGCCCGTCAAAGAAATGCCTATACTAGCACTAAAGCGCGGTACTTATTGTTAAAAGAAGTTTAACCTTAAACCATGCTTTTCAAGCCAATCACGTGAGTTAAAAGTATTTAAAAACCCTTAAATGCCAAATTTGGCGCCCTAGAGTGTAATATTTTTAACACATGGCTGTTTGTCAAAACATCAGTATTTTTCAAAACATGACTATCCAGCCATGACAAAATTGCAGTAATATTTAGCACATTGTGGAAGTTAACCTTAAAATCAATAGGATTGAATTATGCCGGAGAATTTAAAACAGCCAATGCCCGCTGCCATGCAAGCGTATTTGACACAGCTGCATCAAGTGATTATTCCGTATCTGTTAGCGCAAGGGTTTAAGCCCAATGCCATCAACGCACGTGAAGCGTTAGCCAATTTGACAACTGCATTTGTCACTGACGCACCCAATATGGCAAAAATCATCGATACGGTGCTGGTGACGCCAAGCAATTTTCGTGGTTATAACGTACCACTTAGGCTATTTGTACCGAGCAACTGTCCGCTACCGAATGAACAAGCAACGGCTGACGTGCCGGTAATGGTGTATTTTCATGGCGGTGGTGGCATGGCAGGCAGCGTCACTGTGTATGATAAACTCTATAAAAAATTGGCCGAAGCGACAGGCTGTGTGGTGGTAGCACCCGAATATCGCCTAGCACCAGAAAACCGCTACCCTGCCGCGATTGATGATGCCCACGCGATTTTAACTTATTTAACGGCGACCCTACAGCAAGTCGGTTATGCCTGTAACGGCAAGCTTATCATAGCAGGTGATAGCGCTGGCGGGGCGATTACTGCTAGCTTGGTGCAAGATTGGCTTGCCAACCGTGTGAGCACAGACTTAGCTATCACCCACCAAATTTTGATTTATGCCAGTCTAGACTACACCATGTCACAGCCCTCGATTGAGGAAAATGGCACGGGTTATTTACTGGAATCCAGCAAAATCCGCTGGTATTTTGACAATTATTTTTCAGCCTATGATGACCGTGAGCTGAGCTCACCGTTTTGGACCGATATGGCTACCCTACTCCATCATTCGCCGTATCAAGCCCCAAACACACTGCACCTAACGGCTGGCTATTGCCCGCTGCGTGATGAAGATATCGGCTATCATGACGTACTAAAAGCCGCAGGCGCGCCATCCCAACTCGTCCATTTTGCGGATATGCCGCACGCGTTTTTGAATATGGAAAATCTGTGCCCAGAGCAATGTAAAGCTTTATACCAAAAAATTGGTGAATTCTGCCAAGCTTAACTTTTAACTTCTAAGGAATAAATATGCAACGTGCTGAACAACTTCGCCCCCTATCACGACAACATCACTTGGGACTCAATCTTGGCTTAAAAGCCGGTCAATTTCCTATGTCATCTTCTGAAGCAGACATCCAAGACCAATGGCAAAAAATAACCGCTTTTATCCGTGATGAACTTACTGCGCATTTTGGGGTGGAAGAAGACTATTTGGTGAAACCTTTAATGACTTACCACAAAGATAATCCACAAGTGATAGAGTTAAGTGAGCAACTGACGGCTCAACACGAAGAATTAAAACGATTAGCCGATAAAGCCAACCCGACTATTGAAGATTTACGCGATTTGGGCGATGCCTTATACGAGCATATTCGCTTTGAAGAGCGTGAAGTTTTTCCATTGGCTCAAGAGTTACTTACCTCTGAGCAGCTTGACGCTATTTATACCCAATCAGGCGATGATGTTAAATAGTTTTAAGTTTCATGAAAAACACTCATAAAAAAAGCACCCAATTAGGTGCTTTTTTTAGATTTACGAAAACTTATAGTGGTTTGCCTGTGCTATTGCGGCGGCTACGTTTTGGGGCATCCCAACCATCTTGCTTGCCAGCCGGTTTAGCGGATGGCTTGCTTGATGAGGCATAACGGTCAGACGATGACTTAAATCCTTCCGATCTTGACGATTTACCTGCAAATGGTTTATCTGATTTTTTGAAACCCTCAGATTTAAACCCGTTTGAGCGTGAATCACCCGCACGTTGACCATCTTTTGCCGGATACGGTCTATCGCTACGTTTTTTAAGCGGTTGACCAAAGGTTTCTTCTACGATTGGACGTGGCTTGCGAGCGCGGTCATCGCCACGAAACTCGCTAGAGCGTTCGGTTTTTTTGGCAAAAGGTTTGTCACCAAAACGGTCATTCTTTTCAAAGCGGTTAGGACGCTCGCCATGACGCTCACTGCTGTTACGGTCAGTGTTGTAACGTGGTTTATCACCTTGATAGCCTTTAAAGCCATCTTTGTTAAAGCTACGGTTATCATCGCGGCGACGATCTGCATACTCACCTTGGCGAGGCTCACGATTGCCTTGGCGTGAATCACGGTCAAAATTTGGTTTGTCCGATGATTTAGCGGCGCGGTGAAAATCGCCCTGACTGTTGCCATGACGGTTATCTGAATCACGATGACGACGCGGCGCACTGGCATCATCACGCCCAAAACGACTATCGCTGTTGCCTTGGTGACCTTTGTCAAAACGCTCACGTTTTTCAAAACGTGCTGAACTATCGTTGCTCGCTGGTTTGCCATAGCGTTCTTGGTTGTCAAAACGTGGCTTGTCCGCAAAACGACGCTCGCTTGAAGGTCTATCGCTTGAACCCGCAAAACGTTGTGAGCGACTGCCACGATCATCACGACTATCACTGCCGCTGCGACCACGACCGCGACCGTCACGACCATTAGGCTTACCACGACCTTCAAATTTTTCCACAAAACGCGGTTCTAAACCTTCAACTTGCGCTTCATTGATATCACGTTTTAGGTAACGGGCAATATTGCCAAATTGACGACGGTCATCGCGGCTACATAGGTTGATAGCAATACCAGTACGACCGGCACGACCTGAGCGACCGATACGATGCACATAATCTTCTACTTGGCGCGGTAAATCATAGTTAAATACATGGGTAATGTTTGGTAAATCAAGACCACGTGCTGCCACGTCTGTAGCTACCACGATGTCAAATTTGCCACTGCGTAAATCTGAAACGATACGATTACGCTTGCTTTGCGGCAAGTCACCATGCAGATAACAGGCTTTGTGGTCCCATTGTTGTAGGCGCTCAGCGACTTCTTCACTGCTGCGTTTGGTCGCGGTAAAGATAATCGCTTGACCACGCTCTGGGTCACAGATCAGCTGCTCTAATAATTTATTTTTGTGGTCAAAGTTGTCACAGAAGTACACTTTTTCATCGATGTGTGCGGTTTCAACTTTGATGTTGATACGCTCTGGGTCTTTGGTAAAGCTTTCAGCGATTTTACCGACTGGACCATCCCATGTCGCAGATGACATGATGGTTTGGCGATGCGCGGGTGTGGCTTCCAAAATCGCATTGATGTCATCGGCAAAGCCCATGTCTAGCATACGGTCTGCTTCATCAAGTACCAACATGGTCAAATCAGAGAGATTTACACGCTGGGCATTGATATGATCTAGCAAACGACCAGGCGTCGCCACGATGATTTGCACGCCTTTTTTTAGCGCACGGATTTGACCACTGTATGCCGCACCACCAACAAGTGGCACACTGTACAAATCTTTCATGGCTGAGCCATATTTGCGGATGCTGTCTTGTACTTGGTTAGCCAGCTCACGCGTGGGTGTCAAAATCAAGGCTTGTACGACTTTTGGCTGTTGGCGACCACGTTTGCCACTTGCGGTTTTTTCTGCCGCTTTTTCTTTGGCTTGTAGTTCGCTTAATTGATGCAAAATTGGTAATACAAACGCGGCAGTTTTACCACTACCTGTTTGTGCGGATAATAGCAAATCACGGCCCGCTAATGCAGCAGGAATCGCGCGCGCTTGGATAGGCGTTGGTGTGGTATAACCCGTTGCCACAATACTTTTTAATAATGAGCCTGAAATACCCAATGCGGTAAAACCATTTTCGCTAGGGTTAGCATCATCAGACGTTGGCGCATCCGTTGTCGCAGTTGCTTCTGTATCATCAACTGGGGTATTGTCAGTAGACTCATTGCTGTTGGCTTGGCTGTGGGTATGGCTAAAAAAATTATCGATTGAGTTATCAGCAAAATCTGTGGTTGAATTAAAATCAGTCATGTAAGTCCTTAAAAAATAAGTTAATCAAAGTATCGGTGGTAACCTTGATTGAAAACACGCAACAAGCAAAAGCCCTCAAGCTGACTGCACTTTCAAAATGGATAAGCAAAATGAATAGGCAAAGTTATCAGCTATCATTAATCACAAATATCGTGTTAATCGCTTTAAAGCATTGTAATCGTGTCTGGAAGACTTATTTTCACTATAAAGATAGTGACAAAACCTATTGTCAGACTTATCAAAACTTTTGAAACAGTAAAACCATCAAAAAGTTCGTATCGCGGCATTCACAAGAATGCTTAAAAAAATACAATGCTAAATATTAGGTTATCATCGGAAGATTATCAGCGCTTACAATGGCGCGCTTGATATATAGGCAGATGGATAAGCTAGATTAATTGGAAAATTGACGTTGCTCTTAGCGTTTAGGTAGCGTATATGAGTCATTATTGGTCAGTTTTCTTTCGCAATTAAAAAACTTACCAAGTGAAATAGGCATCAAAAACACCTACTTAAAAAAGTGATAACCCCACTAGCACATCTTCGGCACACTGGCTGGCTGCTACCGTTGCTACCTTCCGGTCCTGGCGGGGTTCACAGCAGCTAGTTGCGAAGCTACCAATGGGGTTACCGAAGCGGTATTCTAGAGAATTTGGCGACCAAATGCAAACTATTTTTATCCTATACGCCAAATTTTTGTATTTATTTCACTGTTACACACGCTAAACCATCACCAAGCAACATTTGGGTAAATTTTTGTCGAACTTCTTACCCTTTTTCTACAATTCTTCCGCTGCAAATGTTACAAAATATTTTATAATGCCCCTTCAACAACACATTGAATGAGCTAAATAGCAGTTTAATCAGCAACAGATTCATGCCAACCCATATAAAGAAGCACTAGAAAAAACTAGGAAAAAAACAATAGGAAACACTATGACACACTTAAGCACCGCGACTAACAACTATGCCCATCATAAAGTGCATGCTAATCATACAGTGACCAAAGGTATTGCAGCCAGCTTGCTTGCTATGGCGACGCTATTACCTTTTACCAGTGTTTCAGCCGCCACCTACCCTGTGAACCCATCCCCTGCGAACTCATCAATGACCAATACTTTAAACTACGGCTTGCTTAACTTTGCTGCCTCAGCGAGTAAAAAAGTCAGCAATGACCAAATCAATGCGACCCTCAGCAAAACTGTGCAAAACAAATCAAGCAGTGAGGTGGCTAATCAAATCGCTACCACGTTGAACCAAGCGGTTGCCATTGCCAAAAAATACCCACAAGTGCAGGTCAGTACGGGCAACCAAACCACCTATCCGCAATATGATAAAAACCAAAAAATCATTGGTTGGACGGGGAGTGCAAGCTTGAATTTAAAAAGCACTGACACAGTCGCCGCTAGCAAATTGATTGCCGAATTGCAAAGTTTTATGACGGTTGATGGATTAGACTTTAGCGTGTCTGATGCCGCGCGCAAAGCCACCGAGCAAGAATTGATGATGGAAGCTTCCAAAAACTTCCAGCGCCAAGCGCAAACGCTACTGCCTGTGTGGGGCGCAAAAGGCTATCAATTAGTTTCGTTGGAGTTTAGTCAAGGGGGCGATTATCGTGCACCGCGTGCGTATGGCAGTGTAATGATGCTAGAAGCCGCCAGTGCCAAAGTTGCTGACCAAAACTTCCAAGCGGGCGATAGCACCATTACGGTCACTGCCAACGGTACCGTTCAACTGGTAAAATAAGCCGATTTTAACCACAAAAAAAACCTGTTGAATCAACAGGTTTTTTTATTTGTCTTTTACTTATTAAGAAATACTTAGTAAGAAATTTCTGCACGGCGGTTTTTTGCCCATGCTGATTCGTCATGACCGGGATCGGCAGGTTGGTCTTCACCATAGCTGATGGCTTCCATACGTGAAGCTGATACCCCTGACGTAGCTAAGTAGGCTTGTGCGGCTTGGGCACGGCGCTCACCCAATGCCAGATTGTATTCACGGCTACCACGCTCATCGGTGTGACCAGCAATGGCGACACGGGCACTTGGGTTGGCTTGTAAGAATTGCGCTTGTTGATTTAACACAGCTTGACCTTGAGCGTCGATTTCACTGCTATCAAAGCCGAAATACACGGTATTTGGGTTAGCACCCGCGGCAGTGATGACTGACGTCGAGTTTGTTACCACAGCGCCACCGTTATAGTAGCCTACACCACCGGGAACGCCCATCGGCGCAACCACCACTTCAGACGTGCCAGTACGTTTGGCAGAACACCCTGTTAAGGCGATGGTTGCCATCATCGCAGCAGCGCTTACTACTTTTAGTATCGTTAATTTCATAGTCTTTCCTCAAAAATTATTATTTAACGCGTTTACCTATTTTGTTTGTTACTTTTCGATAGAGTAAATCAATCTCGCGCTTTTTGTAAACAGTATTACTGTAAATTTAGCCAACTTTTCCTCGAAATTCTCAAAGTAGTTTAATTTTTGGATTAAACGAATAGCTGAAGAAATCACCTTTTATAAGATAAGATTAGTGGTAACAAAACAAGTTGTCTAAAGTTGTGTCTACAACCGCTACCAACGAAATTTATTCCATAATTCAGGGTTTGCCCAAAACTTGCTATTAAACCAATCTGGCAAATGTTTATAGTCAAACAGATTAAATTGCCATACTTGGTAGCTGGTTGTATGGTGATCTTGGTCATGCTCCACAACCGGCTGCTCATGTAATCGGCTAAAGCCAAAGCTCGCCACATCCACACCTGTTGCTGGCTCGGATAAGTTTTGCACCACCAAACAATGCTTGGCAAACAAGTCGCGACAGCGCTGAATAATTTGGGTATCGATAGCGCTATCGTTTGATAATATTATCACTGCCAAGTCATAGCGTTTGGCAAACCGATGCGCGATAAACGCTTGATAATCAAACGCTTCCCAACTCACGGCTTGATCAATAGCTTCATCAATGGCTTGAATTTGGCTAAAAACCGACTGCGTGTCATCACCAATAATCAGCCCAGTGAACGGCTGATTTTTTAATGCGGCATTTTTATCTTTGCTTAAATCGTGTTTGCTCAAATCATGTTTGCTTAGGCTATCTTTACTTAAAAATGCCAGACTTTGTCGGACGACATCGGTAATGCTTAAGGTGGGATTGGTCAAAATAAAATCCTTTTGATGAGTTTTTATTAGATACTGTTGATAGATACGGCTGAGTGATAGCTGTGATATAGCAATGATAAGGATGGCTAATATGCCATTCTTTAAAACCAATTATAACTATCTATCATGAGCCATGACTAGCCCTTTTGGTCGAGACAGAGTACACTAAGTGCTAAATTTATCACTTGTATTGACTGTTAGAAATAAGGAACAACCATGCCACAATATCGCTCAAAAACCTCCACGTCTGGCCGCAATATGGCGGGTGCACGCGCACTTTGGCGTGCAACCGGTATGACAGATGAGGATTTTAACAAACCGATTATCGCGATTGCTAACTCGTTTACCCAGTTTGTACCCGGTCACGTACACCTAAAGGACTTGGGTCAGTTGGTTGCTCGCGAGATTGAAGCGGCAGGTGGTGTTGCCAAAGAATTTAACACCATTGCGGTGGATGATGGTATCGCCATGGGTCACTTGGGTATGCTCTATAGCTTGCCAAGCCGTGATTTAATTGCCGATAGTGTGGAGTATATGGTCAATGCCCACTGCGCCGATGCGCTGGTTTGTATCTCCAACTGCGACAAAATCACCCCTGGTATGCTGATGGCAGCGATGCGCCTCAATATCCCAACGATTTTTGTGTCGGGGGGTCCAATGGAAGCGGGCAAAGTATTGGCATCCACGTTGGGCGATGGACATACCACCCATGAAACCGTGATGAATGAATTGGGTGAAAAAATTCGCAAACTTGACCTAGTCGACGCCATGATTGATGCGGCAGATGACTTGATTAGTGATGAAGATGTGGCACAAACTGAGCGCTCTGCTTGCCCAACTTGTGGCTCATGCTCAGGTATGTTCACTGCCAACTCGATGAACTGTTTGACCGAAGCCTTAGGCTTATCCCTGCCTGGTAATGGCTCGTTACTTGCCACTCACGCCAAACGTAAAGATTTATTCTTAGAAGCAGGTCGTCGTATCGTGGCACTTGCCAAACGTTATTATGAGCAAGATGACGCCAGCGTATTGCCACGCTCAATTGCGACCAAAGCGGCATTTGAAAACGCCATGAGCCTTGATATCGCCATGGGCGGCTCAACCAATACGATTCTACATTTGCTTGCCGCTGCCCATGAAGCGCAAGTAGATTTTAAAATGGCGGATATTGACCGTCTAAGCCGCCGTGTGCCTTGTCTATCGAAAGTTGCCCCTGCAACGCAAAAATACCATATGGAAGACGTGCATCGCGCTGGGGGTGTGATGGCAATTTTAGCCGAGCTTGATCGCGCAAACCTACTGCAAACCGATGTCCCCACCGTGCATAGTGCTTCACTCAAAGCAGCGCTTAGCCAATGGGATATCATGAATCCTGATAATACCGAGGCACGTGAGCGTTATATTGCAGCCCCAGGTGGGGTACGCACCACGCAAGCCTTTAGTCAAAACAATGCATGGTCAAATCTTGATGTCAACCGCGAATCTGGCTGTATCCGCAGCAAAGAATTTGCCTACTCACAAGACGGCGGTTTGGCGGTATTGTTTGGTAATATCGCTGAACGTGGCTGTGTCGTCAAAACAGCGGGCGTGGATGACAGCATCCTAAAATTTACTGGTCGCGCCCGTGTTTTTGAGAGTCAAGATGACGCCGTCGCAGCGATTTTGGCAGACCAAATTGTCGCAGGTGACATCGTGGTGATTCGCTATGAAGGTCCAAAAGGCGGTCCGGGTATGCAAGAGATGTTGTATCCGACCTCTTACCTAAAATCAAAAGGTCTGGGTAAAGCCTGTGCGCTACTTACTGATGGTCGTTTTTCTGGGGGTACGTCGGGTTTATCCATCGGTCACGTCAGCCCAGAAGCCGCTGAAGGTGGTACCATCGGTCTGGTCAATGAAGGCGATACCATCGAGATTGATATCCCTAATCGCTCGATTCATTTGGCGGTTGATTTTGCCGAACTGGAAAAACGCCGAGAGGCGATGGTGAGCCATGGCAACCAAGCTTGGAAACCTGTCAATCGTGAGCGCCAAGTGTCAGCCGCCTTGCGGGCGTATGCAGCGATGACTACTAGCGCGGATACAGGCGCGGTGCGTGATGTCAGTCAAGTAGAGCGCTAATTTTTGCCCCCAACGACATTGCTATAAAAAAATTGTCAAAAAAGATCGATGGTATCTATCGGTCTTTTTTTAACGCCCTGAAAAACGTTGCAAACCCCATACTTTATGCCCACGGTGTTAGATGCCATATAGGGTTTTTAAAAAGTGCGGTTTATAAAAGCATTATCCACATCGAATGAATTCTGCTAAAATACAATGTTTACATTTTTTTGATAATATATGCCAAATTTAATTTTGAAATACCTTAAGGAGCCGCTGTGAGCCGTCCGTTTTCTTCAGCCGATATACGTCAAGCTTTTATCAATTATTTTGCCGAAAATGGTCATACCCCAGTGGCATCATCGAGCCTAGTCCCACACAATGACCCTACCCTGCTATTCACCAATGCCGGTATGAACCAATTTAAAGATGTGTTCTTAGGGATAGACAAACGCGATTATAAACGTGCAGTATCGTCGCAAAAATGTGTGCGCGCAGGCGGTAAACACAATGACCTTGACAACGTCGGCTATACCGCGCGTCACCATACGTTTTTTGAGATGCTCGGTAATTTCTCGTTTGGCGATTACTTTAAACAACAAGCTATCCCATTTTGTTGGGAGTTTTTGACATCTGATGAGTGGCTTGGATTACCCAAAGATAAACTTTATGTGACGGTGTATCACACCGATGATGAAGCCTTTGATATTTGGCATAACGTGGTGGGCTTGCCTGCCGAGCGTATCATCCGCATTGGGGATAATAAAGGCGGTCAATACCAGTCAGATAATTTTTGGGCAATGGGTGACACAGGTCCTTGTGGTCCTTGTACCGAAGTATTTTATGACCACGGCGAGCATATTTGGGGCGGTCTGCCAGGTACACCTGAAGAAGACGGCGACCGTTTTGTCGAGATTTGGAACAACGTTTTTATGCAGTTTAACCGCCAAAAAGACGGCACCCTTGAAAAACTGCCTGCGCCAAGTGTCGATACGGGCATGGGGCTTGAGCGTATCAGCGCTATCATGCAAGGCGTGCATAGCAACTATGAAATCGATATGTTTACCCATCTCATGCAGCACGCGGCGCAAGTGATTGGCTTGCCAAACGATATCGACTTACAGTCTGAGCCATCACTCAAAGTGCTTGCCGACCATATCCGCTCGGTTTCCTTCTTAATTGCAGATGGCGTACTGCCAAGCAATGAAGGTCGTGGTTATGTGCTGCGTCGTATCATCCGGCGCGCGGTTCGTCATGGCAACAAATTAGGCGCTACTGACAACTTCTTTTATAAGCTCGTCGCGCCACTTGCTCAAATCATGGGCGATGCCTATCCACAGCTTCGGGAACAGCAAGCCAACATTGAGCAAGCCATCTTAAAAGAAGAAGAACAATTTGCCAAAACCTTATCACAAGGTCTCAAACTGCTATCCCAAGAATTAGATAGCTTAAAATCTGGCGATACTTTATCGGGTGCAACGGTGTTTAAACTGTATGACACGTATGGTTTCCCTGCCGATTTGACGGCCGACATCGTGCGCGAACGCGAAATCAGCATTGATGAAGCCGGTTTTGAACAAGGCATGGCGCAGCAACGCGCCCGCGCCCGTGAAGCAGGTAAATTTGGCGTTGATTATAACCAATTGATTCAAGTTGACAGTGCCACTGAATTTTTGGGGTATGACAAAGCAGAACACAGCAGCACTATCACCCATTTATACCTTGAGGGCAAATCGGCTGAACAATTGCAGGAAGGCGATGAAGGGGTCATCGTATTATCAGCAACGCCTTTTTATGCGGAAGGCGGTGGCCAAGCCGGTGAATTAGGCGACATCCAAACCGAAACCGGCGTATTTGAAGTCCAAGACACCAAAAAATCTGGTCAAGCCATCATCCATCATGGCGTGGTCAAAATGGGCAGTATCCACCAGGGTCAGTCAAGCGAAGCACGCGTCGCAAGCCAAGTACGCGCCATGAGTGCCAAAAACCACTCCGCCACTCACCTACTGCATGCCGCCCTTCGTGAGCATCTTGGTACGGGTGTCACCCAAAAAGGGTCATTGGTCAATAGTGAGGTGTTGCGTTTTGACTTCTCGTATGACAAAGCCTTGACTGAGCAAGATATTATCACCATTGAAAACATCGTTAACCAACAAATCCTTGCCAACCAACCTGCCACTGTAGAAATGCTCAGTATGGCGCAAGCGCAAAACAAAGGCGCGATGGCATTGTTTGGTGAAAAATATGGTGACACGGTTCGCGTATTGTCGATGGGTACGTTAGATAAAGACGGCAAGCCTTTCTCCATCGAGCTATGTGGTGGTCTGCATGTACAACGCACGGGTGATATCGGCTTATTCAAAATTATCAGTGAGCAAGGTATCGCGGCAGGCATTCGCCGTATCGAAGCGGTGACAGGCATGGGCGCAGTCAAATATGTGCAACAAGGTGAAAAACAGCTCAATCAACTTGCCAGTCAGCTCAAAGCGAAGCGCGACGAAATCGCCGACCGTGTCAATCAACTGACCGACAAAACACGCGACCTTGAAAAACAACTTGAGCGTTTGCAGCAAAAATTGGCCAGCAGCCAAGCCAAAGACTTGATCAACAACGTGCAAGATATCAATGGACAAAAAGTGCTGATTGCAAGCTTACAAGGCATGGATGGTAAAGCATTACGCACGATTGCCGATGACATGAAGTCAAAATTGCATGATGGCATCGTGGTGCTTGCTGGCGTGGCTGACGATAAAATTGCGCTGACTGCCAGTGTCGGCAAAGACTTAACCAGCAAAATCAAAGCCGGCGATATCATCAAACACTTAAGCGAGCAGCTTGGCGGTAAAGGCGGTGGTAAACCTGACTTTGCCCAAGGCGGCGCAACTGATGTGGCAGGATTGCCAAGCGTATTAGCAGCGCTACCAAATTGGTTGAGTGAGCGACTTGCCTAATTAAAACTACCCCTAAAAAAACGCCGAATAATTTATTCGGCGTTTTTTATGCGGCTATATTTATGCGGCTATATAAGGCATGCGTTTAATCAGGCTTAATCAAAGCGTTATTTACTTTAGCCAAACATTCGGTATCATAAAGTCTAAAGCACATTGTGTATAATCGTCTCTATAATCGCATTTATAGTCGTATCTATAATCACATCTAGCATCTTATCAACTAAAGAAGCTTTAAAACACGCCTAGCGCTTTAAAATACTTATAATCAATAAGGAAACATCATGGACAATCATTATCAGCCCCCAAAAATTTGGACAAATGATAGCCAAAACGGTGGCAAATTTGCCAGTACCAACCGACCCACCGCAGGGGCAACCCACGAGCAACATTTACCGATTGGTAACAACCCTTTGCAGCTTTACAGCTTAAACACGCCAAACGGTATCAAAATCAATATGTTACTTGAAGAATTGGCAGCGCTTGGTATTGAAGGCGCACAGTATGACGCCTACAAAATCGACATTATGAATGGCGATCAATTTGGCTCGGATTTTGTTGCTATCAATCCCAATTCTAAAATTCCTGCACTGGTGGATAACAGTGTTAATCCACCGATTAAACTGTTTGAATCAGGCGCTATTTTGCTATACCTTGCCGAAAAGTTTGGGCAGTTTATCCCAGCAGAGACCGCCAAACGTGCCGAATGTCTGTCATGGTTGTTTTGGCAAATGGGCGCTGCACCCTATGTCGGTGGCGGCTTTGGGCATTTTTATGCGTATGCCCCAGAGAAGTTTGAATATGCCATCAATCGTTTTACCATGGAAACTAAACGCCAATTGGATTTACTTGACCAACATTTAGCGACTCACACGTTTATGGTAGGTAATGACTACAGTATCGCGGATATCGCGATTTGGTCATGGTATGGTCAGTTGGCACTGGGCAAATTGTATAACGCTGGCGAGTTTTTACAAGTACAAAACTACATCCACCTACAACGCTGGGCAAAAAACTTGCATGACCGCCCTGCCGTGCAACGCGCTGTAACCTTACCGCTACAACCAATTGCCTAAATTCATAACTTTTGGTTCACAATACCCATCCAATTTTCAGCCAGTCATTTGGGGATTTTTGGCAATTTTGCCTTGCCCCAAAATTGGGAAATATGGTATAAAGTACCGTTTAATTTACGTTTCGTGACATTGTAAACAATCTGCTAAGCAATCCATCAGGCACTTGGTATGGCAAGTCTTAGATAGCGATGGCAAGCAGTGTCCACGATATTATAGGGTGTATTGACAATGGCTTTAATCGTACAAAAATACGGTGGTACGTCGATGGGTAGTGTCGAACGTATCAAAAATGTGGCACAGCGCGTCAAACGTTGGCATGACAATGGTCATCAAGTGGTGGTGGTTGTCTCTGCCATGAGTGGTGAAACCAATCGCTTGATTGATTTGGCACGTCAAATCAGTAAAGAGCCGAACGCTCGTGAATACGACCAAATGGTGTCAACCGGTGAGCAAGTCTCGATTTCTTTACTTGCTATGGCACTCAACGAAATTGGTGTGAGCGCCAAGTCAATGACGGGTGGACAAGTGGCGATTCGTACCGATGATAGTCATACCAAAGCCCGTATCCAACATATCGATGATAGTCAGCTTCGCGCCGCACTCGATGCTGGTATGGTCGTTGTAGTGGCGGGTTTCCAAGGGGTGGATGAAAAAGGTGACATCAACACCTTAGGTCGGGGTGGCTCGGACACCACCGGGGTTGCATTGGCTGCTGCCCTATCTGCCGATGAATGTCAAATCTATACCGATGTTGACGGCGTGTATACTACGGATCCACGGGTGACACCAAAAGCCAAAAAATTATCAAAAATTACCTTTGAAGAAATGCTAGAAATGGCAAGCCTTGGCTCAAAAGTGTTGCAAATTCGCTCGGTTGAATTTGCCGGAAAATACCAAGTACCACTGCGTGTTTTATCCAGTTTTGATGAAAACGCCGATGGTCAATTCGATGATGATTTTAAAAAGAATGTAGGTACATTAATTACCACCGATGAGGGAGACAGCATGGAACAACCAATTATTTCGGGCATCGCCTTTAACCGTGACGAAGCTAAAGTATCTATTTTAGCAGTGCCTGATCGTCCTGGTATTGCGTCATCGATTCTAAGCCCGATCAGTGCTGCCAATATCGAAATCGATATGATTATCCAAAACATCGCAGAAAATGGATTGACCGACTTTACCTTTACCGTTAACCGTGGGGATTTTGATAAAACCCTAGCGATTTTAGGTGACAATCTTGCTGAGATTGGCGGCAAAGAAATCGTGAGCAATAACAAAGTGGTTAAAGTATCACTGGTGGGTGTGGGGATGCGTTCACATGCAGGCGTAGCAAGCAAAATGTTTGAAACACTGGCAGAAAACAACATCAATATCCAAATGATTTCTACCAGCGAAATCAAAATCTCGGTACTGATTCAAGAAGAACAACTGGAAAAAGCGGTTAAAGCGTTACATACCGCTTTTGGTCTTGACCGTGAAGACGGTGAAAGCAAGGTTGCTGGATTATAAGAAATTTGTAATTCTCCACAAAAACAAGGTTAATATCCGCGTTTTGCGGGTGTTAACCTTTTTTTTACTTCTGCATTTCGTTTATAATGGTATCTCGTTTATTGGGCACAAACGCAACTAACCCCTCAATGCCTATTTTGACTGTTGGCAAATAGCCGCCGTGCATGATGAGTTCGCTTAAATTATGCCCTTGCAGTCTGTCTTTAACGTATCATTGGGCAATGATACATGATAATATATTTGACGAATTTAGCTAATTTATCGTTGAATCATCATAGGACATTGATGGTACTTGTTGCGACATAAGGAGTGTGACGCATGTTAATTTTGACTCGCCGTGTTGGCGAAACGTTAATGATCGGTGACGAAGTCAGTGTCACCGTACTGGGTGTAAAAGGTAACCAAGTCAGACTGGGCGTCAATGCGCCAAAAGACATTGCCGTACACCGTGAAGAGATTTATCAAAGAATTTTGCATGAACGAACTGGGCATGAACGGACTGGGCATGAACGCATGGGTTATGATACTCACCCAGTCGATTTTGCCGCCCATGATAGAATGGGTCAAGACCGCAGTGGTTTTGGGGCAGCCAGCCATGAGGCCTTTCCCCAAGAGCGCAGTAAACCCTCTCAACCGCGCAACAGCGGTCAGCAACTGCATCATTTAGAAAACCGTATGGAAAACCGCGGTTTTGGTCAGACCAACAATAATTTTAACCCAGCGTTTGATCCGTTTGAGGACGATTATTTTAATCGTTAATGACGGTCGCTATTTTGACTTTTGGAGTAACTATGAGCGCTATTGATAAGCTAGAACTATCAAAACTATTAGCTAAATTAGAAAACAAATCGCTAGATTTTGCTTCTGTGCTAGCTATTATCGATAGTTACTATGACTATCACCCAACTGAGTTTGTCAATGGCGAAGTGCACAATGCGGCTGGCGAAAATGAAGGCAGTGCGAAAGTATTCGGCTTTGCGCTACTCAACCACTTGACACAACAAGATACGCTAAAACTGTTTGCTGAGCACTATGACAGTGTTAAAGCAGAGCCAAAAGGTACAAACCATGCCAATATCCGTAACTTTAGCTTTTTTGGCTGGCAAGGCTTTTTGATGCAGCGTAACTGTTTAACCCCAAAAGCGGCATAACTTCTTTTAATATGCTTAAGTCTTAAAATCTAACCGTTTTTTGCGTCAAACAAGGCAGCCGATGGGTTGCCTTTTTTTATGCAATGGTTTTGATTTTAAAGAATGTTTTTTATTTTAAAAAATGATTTTGAGAGATTCATTGGTTATTGGTTTGCCCTTAACTGCTGGCGCATTTGTTTTTTTTGCTCCCGACGATGGCGAAAAAAATCTTGCAACAACGCGCGACTTTGCTCTGCCATTACGCCTTGCTTTACTGTCAAAAAATGATTATAAAACGCCACTTGGCTAAAATCCTGCTGGCTGACAATCATGCCTGCTTTCGGCTCTGTCGCTGCAAACACCAAGCGCGACACTCTGGCGTGAATAATCGCTCCTAGACACATGGTGCAAGGCTCAAGCGTGACAAACAGTTCACAATCCGCTGGCAGACGGTAATTATCAAAATATTGACACGCTCGCCTTATTGCTACTATTTCGGCGTGGGCCGTGGCATCATGACTTAAAATCGGTTGATTGTAGCCTTTGGCTATGATAATGCCTTGATGCACAATCACCGCACCCACTGGCACTTCCCCCTGCTGTCCGCCCTCGGCTGCCACGTCAAGCGCCGCTTGCATAAAGGCATCATCGCTGTCACAAAAGCCGCTGTCACAACAGTCATGCTCACTTGCATTCATTATGATACCACCCAAACTACTGTGGCAACTGCCAATCTATCGGACTTTTGCCGTGCGCTATCAGATAATCATTGGCTTTGGAAAAAGGACGGGTGCCAAAAAAACCACCCCGATTGGCACCAAGCGGTGATGGATGCGTGCCTGTAATGATTAAATGCTTAGATGTATCAATAAAACGGCCTTTTTTCTGTGCGTAACTCCCCCATAGGATAAAAACACAGTGCTCGCAGTGCTGATTGACAGCCTCAATCACCGCATCAGTGAACGTTTCCCAGCCAATACGCTGATGACTGCCCGCCTGCCCTGCTTCTACGGATAACATACTGTTAAGCAGCAGCACCCCTTGGGTTGCCCAATGGGTCAAATCGCCATGTTTTGATGGGGCGATACCCAAATCGGCGGCAAGCTCTCGTAAAATATTTTGTAGACTCGGCGGTTTGGGAATGGCTTTGGGCACAGAAAAAGATAACCCCATCGCTTGTCCCGCACCATGGTACGGGTCTTGACCCAAAATCACGACTTTCACCTGCGACAAAGGCGTCAAATTAAACGCATTGAACATCTGACTACCTGAAGGATAAATCACTTTTTGCGCATGATATTGATCTCGCAAAAACTGGCGAATCTTATCCATATTGCTGCTGGTTAATTCTGTCGCCAAGGCGTGCTTCCAATCGTCAGGCATTTTGACATTGGCTAAAATTTGTTGTTGTTCAGGCGTTAATGTTTTCATGGTTGATCTGCTATCAAAAAATTATAAAAAAAGCCAAAGAATCTCTTGGCTTTATTGTAGCAAATAATTGTCGTCAATAACTGCAACACTTCATGCTGGCTATTTTAGACTGATTATTCTGTGAAGGTTTGACGCAGGGTAAAATCGTCTAATTTGACCGCTTCACGGCTGATTTTTTGGGTGGGTGGAATCACTTGCGCTTCGCCTGTCACTACCACTTTACCGTCTTGATTGGTCACTTGGCAATCTAACACCACCCATTTTTTGCTATCGTCTTTACTTTTCACCGTCAAGGTCGCGGTTAAGGTATCATCGATATGCACAGGACGACGAAACGACAAGCTTTGGTTTAGATAAATTGTCCCCAAGCCTGGAAATTTGGTACCAATCAAGGCTGATAATAGACCGGCTGTCCACATACCATGCGCAATCACGCCTTTAAACTGGCTTTGCTCGGCATACTCATTATCGAGATGCACAGGGTTGTAGTCATGGGTAACCAGCGCAAATGCTTTGACATCATCTGCGCTCACTTGGCGGGTCATGCTGGCAGTTTGCCCGATAGTTAATTCATCATAGGTAAAATTACTAAAAGTTGTCATTGTCCGTCCTTTTTTTTGCTTAATTTCATAAAAAACCACGATTAAAAAATCGTTGTAATGGTTTGACTATAAGTTTGACTATAGCATAAATTTTGCAAATTTTTATGACAATGACTATGCATTCATGAATTCATCTGACTTTAACAATTACAAATTTTTTATCTTTTTGCTTGACTTGATGAACTGCTAATAAAATCAAGCCTCTAGGATTTTTGCAAAAAAATAGGCAAAAAATTGAAAAAAATACAAGCTAGAATTACAAATTTTTTTAGGCTATATTGTGCGAAATAATAAAACAACCCCTAGATATAGTAGTTTTTTGCAAAACCTTGCCATAATATGGCAATGACTTTGCGATGCTACATAAGTGATGTGGCTTCGGCTCAAAAGCGGTCGTTAAAAGCGGCACACTCACTCACTATACTTTCGGTTAGCTGTTTTACTTGGCATTTTTATCTCACCACCTCTCACTCAGCGCCTTTTTAATATATACAGATATGACGTTGATAAACAGGTAAAAAAAGGAACGTATTATGACTCGTACTGAAGATATCCTCGTGCAAAAACGCGACGGGCGTTTGGAAAAAATTGATTTGGATAAGATTCACCGAGTCATCGAGTGGGCAGCAGAAGGTCTTGATAATGTGTCTGTCTCACAAGTAGAAATCAGCTCGCACATCCAGTTTTATGACAAAATCACCACCAAAAGCATCCATGAAACCATCATTAAATCAGCCGCGGATTTGATTTCTGCAGCAACGCCTGATTATCAATATTTGGCAGCGCGATTGGCAATTTTTCATTTACGCAAAATCGCGTTTGGTCAGTTTGAGCCGCCGCATTTGTTTGACCATGTCACCAAATTGACCCAAGAAGGTCGGTATGATGCGCATATTTTGCAAGACTTTAGCAAAGAAGAATTTGATATACTCAATGACTATATTGACCACAACCGTGATTTAAGCTTTGCGTATGCCGCCGTCAAACAAATGGAAGGCAAATATTTGGTGCAAGACCGCGTCAGCAAACAAGTCTTTGAAAGCCCACAATTTTTGTACATGCTCGTCGGCATGTGTCTGTTTGCCAGTTACGACAAACAATATGACAAGGCGGCGCGATTAGACTACATCAAGCGCTTTTATGACGCCACGTCCACTTTCAAAATCTCACTGCCAACGCCAATCATGTCGGGCGTGCGTACCCCATCGCGTCAATTCAGCTCATGTGTACTTATTGAATGTGATGATAGCTTAGACAGTATCAACGCCACCACCAGTGCCATCGTGCGGTATGTGTCACAGCGTGCCGGTATTGGTGTCAATGCGGGTCGTATTCGCGCATTAGGTAGTCCAATTCGTGGCGGTGAAGCGCAGCACACTGGCTGTATTCCTTTTTACAAACTATTCCAAACTGCTGTCAAATGCTGCTCACAAGGCGGCGTGCGCGGGGGTGCAGCGACCTTGTTCTACCCGATTTGGCATCTAGAAGTGGAAAATCTGCTGGTGCTCAAAAACAACCGCGGCGTGGAAGACAACCGTGTTCGCCACATGGATTATGGCGTGCAAATCAATAAAACCATCTATCAACGTTTGATTAAAAATCAAAACGTGACCCTGTTTTCACCATCGGATGTGCCAGGTTTGTACGATGCTTTCTTTGCCGACCAAGCCGAGTTTGAGCGTTTGTATGAGCAATATGAGCAAGATGAATCTATTCGCAAACGCAGTGTGCCCGCGCAAGAGTTGTTTAGCCTGATGATGCAAGAGCGTGCCAGCACGGGTCGTATCTATGTGCAAAACGTTGACCATTGCAACACCCACAGTCCGTTTGACCCAAGTGTCGCGCCAATTCGCCAATCCAACCTATGTATGGAAATCGCGCTACCGACCCAACCGCTTGACAACATCAATGATGAAAGCGGTGAAATTGCCCTTTGTACGCTATCAGGGATTAACTTGGGTGAAATCAACCAATTAGAAGACATCAAAGAGCCAGCGGAACTGATCGTGCGTGCGCTAGATGCCTTGCTTGACTACCAAGACTACCCTGTCATTGCTGCTAAAAATGGCTCTATGAAACGCCGCACGCTGGGTATTGGTGTCATCAACTATGCCTATTATCTTGCCAAAAACGGTACCAAATATTCAGATCCTACGGCGCTCGGTTTAACCCATCGCACTTTTGAAGCCTTACAGTATTATCTGTTGGTGGCGTCCAATAAACTGGCTAAAGAGCAAGGGGCGTGTCCTGCATTTGGCGATACCACGTATTCACAAGGTATTTTACCGATTGATACGTATAAAGCAGATATTGATGCGATTTGTAATGAGCCGCTACAACTCGACTGGGAAGCACTGCGTCACGATATCAAAACCCACGGTCTTCGCAATTCAACCTTGACCGCCTTGATGCCATCAGAAACCTCTAGCCAGATTGCTAACGCAACTAATGGCATTGAGCCACCTCGCGGTCTGGTATCTGTCAAAGCATCAAAAGACGGTATTTTAAAACAAGTGGTGCCTGAGATTGATAGGCTCAAAGATCAATATGAGCTATTATGGCAAATGCCAAATAACAAAGGTTATTTGAGTCTAGTGGCGATTATGCAAAAATTTATTGACCAAAGTATCTCAGCGAATACCAACTACGATCCAACCAAGTTTGAAGATAGCCGTGTCCCGATGAAGGTGATGATTCAAGACTTGTTGATGGCGTATAAATTGGGCGTTAAGACGCTGTATTATCATAATACCCGTGATGGCGCAAATGATGCCCAAGACGACCTAGAAAATGGCTGTGCTGGCGGGGCTTGTACTTTATAATAAAAGATAAGCCAGTTTAAAATTAGACTGGCTTTTTAAATTCTTAAATATAATTTATAAAGGAGGTTAAAATCATAATGCATTAAAAAAGCCCAGTATATTAAACTGAGCCTAAAATTTATTCTAATGCCAAGTAGACAATAAATATTAATTTACTAAACAATTTGAATAAATTTCTGTACTTTGCAGAGCACAGACACACTTTAAACAATTTGTTTGGTCATGTCTAATCTTTTTTGGTTACTTGGTAGTTCAATTACTAAGCCGCTAAAGGAGTATTTTATGGCTAAAATTTGTAATTATCCAAAAGGTGTATATGTCAATCACTACAAACGCTTTCGCTATGGTAAATGGGAGTTTGTTTGTGAACATTGCCGTAGTTACCCAAATCAACAACTAGTGTTTAATTTCTAAATTCTAGTTGTTTAACTTATGAGCAAAAGGCTTATGATGTGAAATACATTATAAGCCATCTGTAAGTATATGAGAGAATATGAAATTTAAACTTTTATTGATTCCTAATTTATTTACTATTCTAACAGGCTGCGCATTAGTACCGCAAACATACGATAGTCCGATTCCGGTGTATGTTGACTTGGGTGATGCCATACCTGCCACCACCCTGCCCAATTCAAAAGCCAATGCTAAAACTATGAGTCACTAAGGCTTGGTATTAGGCTTGTCCGATTGTGCCAGTTTTTCTGATCCCGTTACTTTATCTTTCACAGGTACAGTATTAGCAAAATTTGAATAGGTAATATCAATCGGTTTGCCCATCATCACACGGCTGGTCGGTAACGCATTTTTGAGCCCCACTTCTTGCATCATCTCCGCGATTTTTAAAATCATATCAGTTTGTTTTTGATTAAAATCCATCGCGCCTTTCACATTGAGATAGCATCTCACTTCAACCAGATACGCGTCTTGCTGAGTGCCAGAGATACGCACTTGATTCCACACACTGTTGGTGTCAGGATGATTGGTGATATAAATTTGCGTCTGCTCGATAAATTCCTTGAGCTCACTGATTTCGCTATCGCGCGAGATATAGAACACTTGCGAAAAATGAAACATGTCGCGCTGCGAGACATTTTCAATGCTCATTGATGAGAAATTGCCATTTGGAATCGTCACCACCGTGCGATCGGTGGTGCGCAGACGGGTGGAGCGGATACCGATGTCTTCAACCGTACCTTCTTGCGTGCCAAAGCGGCAATAGTCGCCCACATTGACAGGCTGGTCAGCAACGACCGATACGCTACCCACCAAGTTTTCAATCGTTTTTTGTGCACCCAATGCCAACGCCACACCACCAATCCCCAATGCGGCAATACCTGTGGTTAAGTCGTAGCCTAGATTACCCAAAATCACAATGGTCGCAACCGCAATCAAAATCAATTTTACCACTTTTCGCAGCAGATTTAGCACCGATAGCCGCTCTGGATGATGGTTATTGCTGGCATGGTTTTCTGCACGTTTAAAAATCAAATCCAAAATACGTAAAATCAACCATACCATGGATACCCAAGATAAAATTTCGGCAAGGCTGGATGCCATATTGCGCACAACCAAATTGATACCCACCAAAATCATGGCTTCTTTGATAATCAGCGCCGTTAGCACCATTGCGGCAGGTACGACCACGCGCCCATCAATCGGAAATTGCTTTTCTTTATCTGGGTGAGTCGCTAGATACATCCGCGTGATAATCATGTATAAGATTTGGCTAATCAATAGACAGGCGAGATAAGTCGCTATCATGAGCGCAATCACTGCCCCGATGTGCCCAAGACTATAGCCTTTAATATCTTTCTCAATCCATTGTTTGGGAATGTACTTTTCTACCAGTGTCGGCTGGGTAACCTGTGATAACGACGCAACTTGTTGCAAGGTTTGTTGTGAAATCAGCCAAATATGGGTACCGTTAGATTGTTTGACACGCTGCATTAAGATGTCGATACTCTTTTTGTCAGCGTTGGGATTGTTGATTTCACCGACCTTATCGAGATTGGGCGCTAGTTTGTCATCGAGATTGCCGGTAGGCTCATTGCTAATTTGTAGCTGCTCGTTGATGCGTCCGCCGCTATCGAGTGCCGATTTTAAAGATTCGAGCGTGGCACTGGGGTTTTTGGTAGAGCTTAAATCCACATAACGGCTGGCGAGCATCCAATCACTTTTTGCCAAAGCTTCAATAAAGCCTTGCATGCTGCCGCGGGGGGTGTCACGCCCAAAGGTGTCTTGTGGGGTTGCCGTGGCACTGGCGCTACTGGCTGATTTGCTGCTATCAGCCGCCCATGCAGCGGTAGGTTTGACACTGGTGATAACCATGAATAAGGCAAACAATGCCATCATAAAACAACGGCGGTATAAAGATGTTGCATCAGCATGATGCTGATATTGGTTAAGAGACTTTGACAACGGCATAAACTTCCCAAAATTTGTAAAACGCTCAGACATAATTAGGCTAATAGCTAGGCTAATACTTAGGCTAATAGTCAGGCTAGATGATAGAGGCCTTGCTTTATGCTTTAAGAAATCTTAAATTGCAATGCGCTTATTCTGAATAAAGTATTTCGTCTTGTAGGTATAACTGCTAAAATACGCGAATTATTTGATTTTATCAGTTTTAAATTCCAAAAACACTTTTAAATGCATTGAGTTATTATGTTTAATTTACATCCACAACTAGCAAAAGATACTTTTTTGGTGGGCGAATTTCCGTTATCTACTTGCCGCTTGATGAACGACTGTCAATTTCCTTGGTTGATTTTAATTCCGCGTGTACCCGGTATCAAAGAATTATATGAACTATCCGCCAGTGACCAAGCCCAGTTTTTACGTGAATCCAGCTGGCTATCAAGTCAGCTTGCCAAAACTTTTCAAGCCGACAAAATGAACATCGCCGCGCTTGGCAACCAAGTGCCGCAATTGCATTTTCATCATATCGTGCGCTACCAAAATGACATTGCTTGGCCCAATCCAGTATGGGGTAATCCAGCCATCCCTTATACCCCTGAAGTTTTGAGCCATATGCAGCAGACACTGATGATGGCACTGCGGGGTCATCGTGATATGCCATTTGATTGGCAAATGAACGTCTAAAAAATTTTCACCACGAGGCACGAGGTAGACAAACTAAATTGCGTGAATCCATTCAAGGTCTTTCGACCAATCTAAAAAGTCCGAAATTCATTGAACTGGCGGCATTTTTTATTTTATTGCTTACCTTAACCTCTCTTGATGTACCGCCTATTTATCATACGCTCAGTATTTTGCTGTTGGTAGCAGGCATTATTGTCACTACTTTGAGTGTTATCCGGCCCCATCACTACATTACTTCGGCCAGTGTATTAACCCTGATGGCGTTGGCAACGGGTATGTTGCAGTTTAACTATATCCCAAGCCTTGCGTTATGGTTGTTGATTTTAATTCGCCTGATTTTTTCAGATACCAAATACACTGTTTCGTTGGTATTATTAACCGTATCAGTGGGTTTACTTAGTCTGATATCCGCGCATTTTTTATTACCCGCCATTAGTTTGACCGCCAAGCAAGAAGATATTCTAAATTTTGTTATCGTATTTACCGATATCTTGATAGTTGGTTATCATATTTGTTCTCTGGTGATTCGCTTACGCCAAAAAAATCAAATGCTTGCTCAGCAACAAGCACGGATTGACACCTTAGTCAATGTAACCAATAAATTAACTCGTTTTTTGCCGCCCCAAATTTGGCAACCGATTGTCAAAAATAACACCAAGGTTGAAGTCATTAATCAACGGCGCAAGCTAACTATTTTGTTTTCGGACATTGTTGGTTTTACTGATTTGTCGGATCATATTAGCCCCGACCATCTAGCCAATATTTTAAACACTTATCTTGACCGTATGACCCAAGTTAGCCAAAAATATGGTGCGACCCTCGATAAGTTTTTGGGGGATGGGTTATTGTGCTATTTTGGTGATATGGGTGGTAATGACCGTGATAACGCGATTGCTTGCGCCAGTATGGCCATTGAGATGCGCCGTGAGATGGAAGTGCTGCGCCACCAATGGCGATTACTCGGTTTTGAAGGGCTGCATGTACGTATGGGTATCAATACAGGGTATTGTTATGTCGGTAATTTTGGCAGTCGCAATCGTATGACCTATACCGTGGTTGGAAAAGAAGCCAATTTTGCCTCTCGCCTTGAATCTGCCGCGCAAAAAAATCAAATTTTGATCAGTGAAAGTACGTTTAATTTAATTGGTCATGTCCATCATTGCCAAGCCGTGGGGCAATTTAAATTTAAAGGCTTTCAAGATGCCATGAATGTGTGGGAATTGCTAAAACCTAAAAGTGAATCCATGCAACAAACCGATTGGGTGGACTTTAGCTTGCCTGGGTTTAACCTGCATTTAAATTTTCATGATATTCGTAATTATGATAAGAATGATATTACTAACCAGCTAAAATCTGCATTGGCGCTTGTTGAAGAAAAGCAAAAATAATGATGTTGACGGTTTTGGCTCTCCCATTTTTTTAACTCAGCTATATTCTTAACTTATCTATGTTGAACCGTTTACATAAGCTAAAAAAGCCGAAGCATTCAGCTTCGGCTTTTTTTATACTATTGAATTAGGCATCAAATGAAGCCAATGCTTGGTTAAATGTCGCACTTGGGCGCATCACTTGGCTTAGCTTTTGTTGGTCTGGTTGATAGTAACCACCAATATCCACACCTTGACCTTGAACATCATTTAATTCAGCAACGATTTTGTCTTCATTTTCTGACAATGCTTGAGCCAGTGGCGCAAACTTGGTTTTAAGCTCGCTATCTTGATCTTGGTTCGCCAATTCTTCTGCCCAGTATTTAGCTAGATAATAATGGCTACCACGGTTGTCAAGCTCACCAGTACGGCGCGATGGTGATTTGTCGTTATCCAACAATTTACCTGTTGCCAAGTCTAGGGTTTTTGCCAGTAATTTTATCCGTGGGTTGTTTTCTTTAATCCCTAAGTCTTCTAAAGATACCGCAAGCGCAAGCATCTCACCGAGTGAATCCCAGCGCAAGTGGTTTTCTTCAACCAACTGCTCGACATGTTTTGGGGCTGAACCACCTGCCCCTGTCTCATAAAGACCACCGCCTTCCATCAATGGGACGATTGATAGCATTTTGGCTGACGTGCCTAATTCTAAAATTGGGAACAAGTCAGTTAAGTAGTCACGCAAGATGTTACCTGTGACTGAGATGGTGTCCAAACCACGCGCCACACGCTCAAGGGTATAACGCATCGCACGAACTTGAGACATGATTTGGATATCTAGCCCTGTGGTATCATGCTCTTGTAAGTATTTTTTAACTTTCTTGATAAGTTCATTTTCATGTGGGCGGTATGGGTCAAGCCAGAAGATAGCTGGCATGCCTGAATTACGTGCACGCGTCACTGCCAGTTTTACCCAGTCACGAATTGGCGCATCTTTGACTTGACACATACGCCAAATATCGCCTTCTTCAACATTTTGCGACATCAATACTTCGCCTGTCTCAATATCAGTGATATTGGCAAAGCCTGCCTCTGGGATTTCAAAAGTTTTGTCGTGAGAACCGTATTCTTCCGCTTTTTGTGCCATCAAACCTACGTTTGGTACGGTACCCATGGTCGCTGGGTCAAAGTTGCCATGCCATTTACAGAAGTTGATGACTTCTTGGTAAATACGGGCAAAGGTTGATTCCGGCATCACGGCTTTACAGTCGTAAGGCTTGCCATCGGCTGCCCACATTTTACCACCATTACGAATCATCGCTGGCATTGAGGCATCTACAATGACGTCATTTGGCGAATAGAAGTTATCGATACCCTTCGCTGAGTCCACCATCGCCAATGCAGGGCGATGTTCTTGACAGGCATGCAGGTCACGGACGATTTCTTCACGGATAGTAGTCGGTAGGGTTTCGATTTTTTCGTATAGTCCTGCCATACCGTTGTTAACATTAATACCTAACTCGTCAAAGGTTTTGTTCCATTTTTCGAATGCATCTTTGTAATACACTCTTACGCAGTGACCAAATACGATAGGATGTGATACCTTCATCATCGTGGCTTTGACGTGTAAAGAGAACAGGATTTTACCTTCGCGGCAGTCTTCTAGCTCTTTTTCATAAAATTCGATTAAGGCTTTTTTGCTCATGAACATTGAGTCAATCACTTCACCGTCTTGTAGGGCAACTTCTGGTTTTAGCACCAAAGCTTTGCCACTTTGGGTGATGAGCTCCATTTTGACTTTGCGCGCTTTATCAAGGGTCATTGATTTTTCGCCATGGTAAAAGTCACCTTCTTCCATGTGAGAGACGTGGGTTTTTGACCATTGTTTCCATTCACCCATTGAATGTGGGTGTTTTTTGGCATAGTTTTTTACGGCAGCTGGGGCACGGCGATCGGAGTTACCTTCACGTAATACGGGGTTCACCGCAGATCCTAAACATTTACCATAACGGGCTTTGAGGGCTTTTTCTTCGTCTGTGGTTGGGTTTTCTGGGTAATTAGGAATGTTATAGCCTTTGGCTTGTAACTCTTCAATACATTCTTGTAGCTGAGCCACTGAGGCACTGATATTAGGCAATTTGATGATATTGGTGTCTGGGTCTTGGGTCAACCGCCCAAGCTCAGCAAGATTGTCGGTCACTTGTTGTTCTGGGGTCAGGTAGTCGGAGAACTCTGCCAATACACGCGCGGCAACGGAAATATCGGTTTTGGTGATTTCAACGCCAGCAGGTTTGGTAAATGTTTCAATGATAGGAAGTAGTGAATAAGTCGCCAGTAGCGGTGCTTCGTCAGTTAAGGTATAGATAATATTTGACTTTCCACTAGCCATAGAGAACCTCTTTTATATGAACGTTAATTGAGACACTAGATGATGCATCTAGCAGCGTGAAAAATTTCACAGTAAGCATTACTAATTATGGGATAAAATGTGATTGACCATTTTAAACGCAAAGTATACGGTTACCGCATAATGAGTCAATAATGTATCTAGGAATACCTATATTTAGGAGAAAAATAATGCAGATGCGATGTATCCCTATCGATTAAGACAATCCCTTTTTTTGTCATAGTGTACCACAGTATCACGGTGGCGAATATATCCAATCACTGACAGACGCTGTAGCAACGTCGTCAAATGTATAAATTTTTGGCTCTCAAAATGCTTGGTTATTTTACCCATGAGAAACAATAAGCTTAGGCTACATGCCCAATCATCTGGCCGTACGTACCAATTTTTCACTTACTTCTTTTTCAATTAGCGCCATCTTGTTGTTGTCTAAAGGTTGATGCTCGGTGTTGTAGTGCCAGCTATCGGCAGAACGGGTCAGACTGGCAAACCATAATGCCTTCGTATTACTTGGCAGTTTGGCAAAAGCTAATTCACTAATCACATTACCTTCATCATCGCTAAGTTGACAAGACGCTTGTTTGGCGTTGGTGAGCGCATAGCCATGATAAGATGACACAATCATCACCACATGAAATACTTGCGGCGGAAGCTTACTTAAAAAAAGCACCATACTTTCTTGATTGAGGTTGACATCATTGACCTTTGTGCCTTGGTTGTTGTCAGCGTCTTCTTTGCGGTCATCGATAGCGCTAAATGGCTTTTTGCCCAATAATTCATCGCCTTGATGACGCACGGATTGCGCTTTATCACGGACATTTTTGAACCAAACAGTTTCGATTACCTCGCCATATCGGTTACAAAGTAAGCAGGATAAGTCTAGGTCCATGGCTTGCGTACGTTTTTTAAATTTATTGTAAAGCCCTGATTTTGGCATCTGCGTTTGCTGCCATTGCACGGTAAAATACCATTGCTTGAGTACCACATCCATATGCTCGACGGCTATACCTGTCGCTGTTTTATCATCTTCAAGTTGATCGTCTTGAGTGATTGCTAGCTGATGACTTTTTTGCAAAATCTTGTCATCAGTCATTGAGTTGATTGTTGGCGCTTTCTGTAGCGAATGGTCTAGCGGCGTGGTACTTGATACTACTGCCTCATGGGTATTTTTATCGGTCAAATTGGGTGAGTTGACTGGCGCTTTCACTTCAACCGTTGGCGCTGGCGTTGGGTCAGCAAACTGCGCCGAAATAATCTGGTACGTTTCTGTAGTAGTGCTGGGTGTCAGATTATTAGGCGATTTGACAGATGTGATAGGTGAATCATCCGTCAAATCACTGTATAAAATCGTGGTTTTTGGCTTACTAGGCTGCTGTGAGTTGGTGTCGGTGGCAGTGGATTCAAGGGTGTTATTATCAGCATGTTTCATAAGATTCTCGAAAAATCGGACAAAGTAGTTAGTTTACTTGGGCGTTTGTTAATTATTCGCTTATTGTTTGGACGGTGGGTTGTTGATTAGGCGCTTGTTGGTTTGGCGTTTGGGTTTCAAAGACGGCAATTGATAAAATCTCAGGCTCGATTTTTCGCAGTCCTTTACCAAAACCGCGTAGCCACCATACTAGCTGCGACGTCATGCTGACTGTGGCTGTGATATGCAATCCTTCGTCATCTTCCCAGCTTTGCTGATCGGTTGATAATGGGCTTTCAAGCAAACTTGCCCCCGATAACGGATGAAACAATAAATGCACTTGCTGTATGGGAGGCTCATGGTTGTTTTTTTCACTGTCAGGCATGAGTTTTTGGAATAACGGGTAGTTAAACCCCATCGCGCCTGTGTTGATGTAATTGTCTAAATTAAAATCTTTCGGGGTTTGCGCGTCGCTCGCGCTCACTTCCGCACTTTCAAAACGGTGCAAAGCAAATTGGCGCACATCGTCAGACGCTCTGTCAGTTCGTGAGGCAATCAAGTAAATCACCACACCACGCTGCACAATGGCTAGCGGATTTAAGGTGTATTTTTGCGCTTCCTCTCGCCCGCGCGCTTTATAACAGGCGATGAGTTTTTTATTTTGAAACAACGCGTCATAGACGGCGTCTTTGGCGGCTGGATTGACCGATGGCGGGATGAGCGGTTGATTGGCTGACAGGATACGCACTCTATCGAGCCAAGTGTTTACCACTTTGCTTTCTTTGAGTTGTCGATTCGCTAGGTCAAACCATGGAATCAATTCATCCAAAATAGCCGGGGGTAATAGCTGGGTCAAATTATGGCGCATCATACTAAACGCCACCGCTTGTGACAAATTCATGTGCGGCAAGCTTTGCATCGGTGCATCTTCTCGCCAGCGCCAACCTTGTGGGTTGGTGTTGTTTTTTTCAATCGGAAAACGCGTTGCCAAAGCGTTTAAATCTCGCTGAATGGTTCGCAAACTGATATCAAAACCCATCAAATCAAGCTGTTCTTTGATATGGGTGGTACCGAGCCAACGCTTACGATCCAGCTGTGACAGGATTTGCCATTGCCGAGCCGTCGTTGCGGTTGCATTGTTGGCAAGCGATTTACTCATGGCAATTCTCCATACGCAGGTAAAAGACAGATAGTTAAAAAACAACCAGTTAAAAGATAGCCGGTTAAAAGACAAAGGGTTAAATAATAAATAATAGCTAGCTAAGCGCCAAAGCCTTATTCAAACTTTAAAAAATTAGCGCTAAAAATTAACACCTTGATACCTGCATAATTTATCAAAATTTAGCGCGATATAGGTGATAAATTATATTAACATGTCATTTTATGTCGTTTATCATCTTTGTTGGGTGTTATGGTTATCAGATTGTGTATGAATGAGCAAAAACGCTTGTCTAGAGGAGCACACCTTTTTTTACCCTTAACTGTAATTTGGTTTGTCCATTAAATAAATTTTTCTCAAGCTCATAGAGCAAATGCACTTTTGACACACTGCGATTGATGGCAGACAAAGCTATCGCGTCAAAATCAGCATTAAACCAAATCGCTTCGATAGTAAAAGGAACATCGGGATACGACAACCATAGTTTTAAATGGCGCTCTTTTAACACCCGATAATCTTGCACCACAAACACCCCATCAAATATCGGTGGCACAAACCCATGTCCCCAAATAGCCAACGTCTGCAAGCTATCTACAAAATCAACCGTGAATTCACCGGCTGTCAATGCGCCATCGCTATATAACGTCTCCGCAAACACCTCATCAGCCACAGCTGCAATTACCTCATCAAACGCTTTACAAAACGGCTCAAAGTTTTTTCGTTTGATTGTCAGACCTGCCGCCATCGCATGCCCACCAAAGTGGCTAATAAGTTCGGGGTAGGTTTGCGCGACTGATTCAATGGCATCACGGATATGAATGCCTTCAATGGAGCGTGCGGAGCCTTTGATAGCATCATCATCTTCAATCATGTCCATATCAGCAGGGGCAAAAACGATAGCGGGCACATGGTAGCTTTCTTTTAGCCTGCCTGCGATGATACCAATCACCCCTTGGTGCCAGTCATCTTGATACAAAATAATATTGCGTTTGCGGTGCGTTACTTGATTTACAGCATTTTGCTCAGATGGATTCTCAAGCGTCGTTAATACACTATCGGCTTGTTGTCGCATGCCCTGCTCGACTTGGCGGCGCTCTTGATTGAGTTTATCGAGCTGATGCGCAAGCCGCTGTGCGTCCCCCCAATCATCGGTGAGTAAGCAGTCAATGCCTATCCGCATACTATCCATACGACCTGCGGCGTTGATGCGGGGTCCTAAAATAAAACCAAAATCTTGAGCTGTGATGTCGGCTGCCTGCCGACTCGCCTGCTCCAACAATGCCAAAATACCCACACAGCAACGACCTTGCTTGATGGCTTGGATACCTTGGTGCACCAAAATGCGATTATTTTGGTCTAATACGCCCACATCCGCCACCGTGCCGAGCGCCACCAAATCAATATAGCGACTCACTTGGGTGGTGGATTTGTTGGCTTGGCGTCTGACTTTGGCAAGATTGCCTAGCACATAAAATGCCACCCCAACCCCTACCAATGATTTACTAGCAAAATCACAGCCCAACTGATTGGGATTGACCACGGCGTCCGCGTTTGGTGTCGCCTGCGTCGTCAGGTGATGATCGGTAATAATCACCGTTAGCCCTTTGGCTTTGGCAAGCTCGACCCCCGCATGACTAGAGATACCATTATCAACCGTGACAATCACATCAGGATGATAGGTTTCAATACCTAGCGCAACAATTTCTGGCGTCAGTCCATAACCGTACTTAAAACGATCGGGCACCAAAAACTCAACCTGCGCGCCCATTTCACGGAGCACCCTTACCATCAGTGCCGTGCTAGTCGCGCCATCGCAGTCAAAATCACCCACAATCAGTATTTTTTGCTGCGTATCAATCGCCTTGTCAAGCAGCGCCACTGCCTTGCTAATGCCAGTCAGCGAATTTGCAGGCAACATCTTATTAAAGGAAGTGTCTAAATTTGCCACATCTTGCACGCCTCGCCCAGCCAAAATGCGTGCTAATGTCATCGATGTTTGCGCCAAGGGCTGTAAATCACGGGGAATCTCGTCAATATGGTTCGCAATAAAACGGGGAGTCACAGTCAACATAAACTTATCATGGTTGTCAAATAAAATAGATAGAACAAACTAGTATAATGAGAGTGAATAGGCAAAATTACAACAGCGAAACAGTGAAAAACACCCCATTAGCTTTCATAGATATTTGTGCGTTTTGCATATCGTAATAATGCCGCTACAAACCATTAGCATTTTTTTGCAAAAAGATGCTTATTCATACGTTTACACTCAGTTATAATCAAACCACAGAGTCATCACTTACCATTAATGTAATAGTATCACCGGTCATTAATGAATAATCATCTCTTGTTGCAAGCGTTTTGCAATACTACCTTTATTATTGATAATTGAAATTTTTTAGAAGGAAAAATTATGTCAGCAGAAAATTTGACCAAAACCATCGACCCAAAACTTGACTTAGAAAAAATCAAACGCGAATGCGAGGCGATGATTAAAAGTAAAGCCAAAATGTCTGCCGTAGCAGCGGTTGTCCCTGTGCCGCTCCTAGACGTTGCGGTCGATGCAGGTCTATTATCAAAATTGCTACCTGAAATCTCCGCTAAATTTGGTTTAATTGAACCAGCCCAAGCAGCGATAGATTTGAACAACGGCGCGCAAATCAACCAACTCAAAGATAAAGCGGTAGATTTTGCAGGACTAGTGGTGACGCGCAGTATTGCCAAAAAAACTTTCCAAGGTTTTGGTAGCCGTATTATCGCCAAGCAAGTGACCAAATTTGTACCATTTGGCGGTCAATTAGTGGCAGGTACCATCGGTTATTTGATGTTTAAAAAAATTGCTGAGAATCACATTAATGAATGCTACCAAAAAGCTAAAAAATTACAGCAGCAAGCAAGCTAACTGTTGATACGAAGGCTTTTATCAAAACCCCTTTAGTTACTAGAGGGGTTTTTTATTGAAAAATTCTCAAGCTTTAATGAGCAATGACCAACCAAAAGTAATAGCTTATGTAACGATATTTTTCTACAATGTGTCTTTAAACTATTTCTTTGGGTCAAGTTATGCGTTATACCTGTCAGACATCACCACGTTTTATCAAAAAGCCATTTTTTAATATCCATCCAATCACGCAAAGCGTTTTGGTGATTATTGGCATGTCCATGACTGGTGTTAGCGCTCATGCAGCGGCTAGCGAAGCTGCTAATGGCGAAACTGAATCCACCTTGCCGAGCCTTACTTTTACCACCACAGCAACCAAAACGCCGACGCTTGTCAAGAATACCATCGCCCAAACCACCGTGATTGATGAAGAACAATTACAACGTTATCGCGGTCAAAGCGTACTGGATGTATTGCGCAATCAGCCAGGCTTAACTATTAAACAAAGCGGGGGAGATGGTACACTCAGCAACTTTTATATGCGTGGTTTTGACAACAAGCAAATTTTGGTTTTAATTGACGGTATTCGTTACAGTTCAGTTTCTGCAGGTGGTGCTGCTTTAACGTTACTTCCTGCCGATCAAATTGATCGAATCGAAATTATACAGGGTGCAAGTGGCTCAAGTTTGTATGGCACAGATGCCATGGGCGGCGTGATTCAAGTGTTTACCAAAGGACAAAACGCGACACAGTCGAATACTTCTGTAACCCTTGGTGCTGGCTCCGAAAATTCTTATAAAGCACAGGTAAGTGGACAATATGTCAACAATGGCACAACACTCAGCTTATCAGTGGGACTTGATAAAACAGATGGTATTGATGCAAGTTTGCCAACAGCGCCTTATAACATTCATCATCCTGACAAAGATGGGTTCAAATCCAATAATTATAGCTTGGTAGCAAAACATAAATATAATGACAATTTAGAAGTAGGTCTTTCTGGCTTGGTTACCGACTCTACCACCCACTATGACAGTAGTGCTTTCAATGCAGTTACTTATTTAAACGATGTATATCCCAATACTTATAGCGATCAAAAAAATGGGGCAGCCACAGCTTACGTGACGTATAACTTGGATAAATTAACCGCCCAATTAAAATATGGTCAAAGTTTTGATAAAAGCACAGCTTATGATGGCAACTCTCCCACTGGCAATAAATTCGACACCACCCAAAATCAAGCGAATTTACAGTTAAGTTATAAATTACCGCTTGGTCAAATTCTCGGTGGCGCTGAATGGTTAAAACAACAACTTGATAGTACTACAAGGTACCAAAAAGCAGATGATCGCACTATTAAAAGTGGCTATATCGGCTATCAGGTTAATCAGCCAATGTATGATTTACAAGCGCATGTACGTCATGACGATAACTCTGACTATGGCAACAAAACCACTTACAATGTAGGGGTAGCTTATCGTACTTCACCAAATTCTAGAATCGGTGGCTCGTATGCGACTGGTTTTCGCGCACCGACATTTAACGACATTGAATACGGCGTGGCCAATTTAAAGCCTGAAGCCAGCAAAAATACTGAATTGTTTATTGAAAATATTAGCGATAATCAGACCACACGCTTGACTGGCTTTCATTCAACTATAAATGATAAAATTTATATCAACCCCAACAACAATTACCTATCTCAAAATTTTGAGCGGGTAAAAATTAATGGCTTAACGTTAGCCTCTGATTGGCAGCTTGATAAGGTAATTACGGGCGGTAGTTATACTTATCAATCCGTTAAAAATGACAAAGGCGACAACAAAGATAAATACTTGCCTTATATGCCAAAAAATCAAGCCAACTTGTATGTTGGGTATCGTCAGCCAAAGTTTGATATACGCGCTGAGGCACAATATAGTGCAGACCGTTACACCAACGCGGCCAATACTAAAACATTAGATAATTACACATTAATTAATTTGATTGGTAATTATTATGTTAATCCTAATTTATCAATCAACGCTCGCATTAACAATTTAACCGATAAAGACTATCAAACCAGTGAAGGCTACCGCCAAAAAGGCACCAACGCCTTTGCATCACTCACTTATCAATGGTTTTAACGCAGTTTTAAATTTAACTTTAAAGGGCATAGATTTTATGCCCTTTTTTTATACTTCTTTTTTTAGCAATTACGTTTTAACTTTTGCACTATTTTGGTTCAAAATATATCATACTACGATTAGCAAGTTGCTATAAATGAGGGATTTTTTTATATTCAATGACTGATTTGCTCCCCATCGTTCTATTATTTATCTGTTATAAAAATAATCCAAACATTTTCCAATAGTTTGTTGGCATTTAAATTGCACTTTAACCATTGCTCAAATTTGTGGTAGTTATCCAATGAACCATCCTACTTTTTTACATAGTCCTGAATCCAACCAGACCCTGTTTGATGACATGTTCAATAACCTATTATCGGGATTAATTGTCGCTGACAGCAACTATGAATGCGTCTATATCAACGCGACGGCTGAGCAGATTTTGTCAGTTAGTCAGCAGCATTTACTTCATAAAAATGTTATCGATATTTTAACCCCCGCAAACTATGGAAAATTACTAACGCAAGCACCAGAGCAATCGCATACGGATGATGACCCGATAACCTATAAAAAAACCAAAGCACAGGTTAGATTGGCGCTGCAAAACCAATTTGAACATACCAAAAAAATGTACCAAGCTTTTATCCATCATGATTGCACCATTTTGGGGCTAAGCACTCAAGGTATTGGTGCACCATTATTGGTCGATTATGGGGTCTCCCCGTTAGAGACCGCTGCGGGGTTTTTCTATTTGATTGAAATTTGGGCAAAAGATCGCGAAAGTCGTATTCAACAAGAACAATATCAAAATCACCAACATTTGATAACCCGTCAAATGATTCGCAGTATGGCACACGAAGTCAAAAACCCTTTAGCAGGCATCCTTGGGGCAAGCCAGCTGCTTGAGAAGAATTTTAATCAAATCATGAAATCTGATGGGATTGTGCGCTATATTAATGACACCCAGGCGCAAAAGGTCGCCAATTATCTCAGTATCATCATGGATGAGACCAGACGACTCAATAACTTGGTGACCCAATTGCTGGGCGCGCCAAATTTGCCCAACTGGCAAGTAATCAACGTGCATGAGCCACTGCAACATGTGCTAACGTTGGCAGAGATACAAAACCCCAATATTAGTCTAGTCAGAGACTTTGATTTATCGCTGCCAGAAATCACTGCTGATAAAGACCAGCTTGTACAAGTATTTATGAATATCGTCAATAATGCGATACAAGCGCTCAATGAAAACGACATTGTGTCGCCTGTCATCACGGTAAAGACCCGTATTCAGCACCAACAAACCATTGGCGATATACGACATAAAAGCGTCTTGCGGGTTGATTTTATTGATAATGGCTTGGGCATTGATAGTGAGTTGTTACCGCAAATTTTTTATCCTTTGGTCACAGGACGCGCCAATGGTACAGGGTTGGGACTGGCACTTGCTCATGACATTATTCAGCGCCATCAAGGGCAAATCAGTGTGACCTCTCAGCCAGGTGAAACCCTGTTTACGATTTTTTTACCTTGGCAAATTCGGCAAATAACCAAATGATAGTTTAAGCGTGATACACCACAGCATCATGACTAAGCGCCTATGAATTTTTCAATCAATTTTTCAATCAATAATGTTTAAACCAATACAGTTTCCCATATAGGGTTTTTATATGACTTATCCCAATAATAAAATGCCAACCACCGAACCTATTGTTTGGGTCATCGATGACGACCAAGCGCTACGTATGATTTTGGAAGATACGCTGACAGATAGTGGATTTCAAGTGCAAACCTTTGGCAATGCGCAATCGGCGTGGCGGCTGCTACAAGATAGCGGGCAAGACAGCCAAGCGAAGAGTGACAATAGTGCCCCCTTGCCAAGCGTTATCGTCACCGATATTCGAATGCCGATGATGAACGGCTTGGATTTTAGCAGTAAAATCAAACAAGCCTTTGCACAAATTCCTGTCATCATCATGACCGCGCATGCCGATGTGCAATCTGCGGTGGATAGCTATCAGTCAGGCGCATTTGATTACTTACCCAAGCCGTTTGAGTTAGATGATGCCATTGCCATGGTGAAAAAAGCTTGCCTGCAAAGCCAGTCAAACCAAACACAAAAGCGCAGTAAGTCTGAAAACTACAACGACTCTCTGATTCGTGATGCACAGCAGCCACCAACTGAACCCGTGACAGCCGAGCCAGAAAAAGCCCCCACCAACCCATCAGGCATCATCGGGCAATCGATTGCCATGCAAAAAGTATTTCGGGCAATTGGTCGCCTGTCGCATATGCCGATGACAGTCCTCATCACCGGCGAATCAGGGACGGGTAAAGAGCTGATTGCTAGTGCCTTACACGAACATTCGCCACGCAAATCCAAACCATTTATCGCGCTCAATATGGCGGCGATTCCGCATGATTTGATTGAAGCTGAACTATTTGGTCATGAAAAAGGCGCGTTTACGGGTGCGACTACCACGCGCCAAGGGCGTTTTGAGCAGGCGCATGGCGGCACTTTGTTTTTGGATGAAATCGGCGATATGCCTTTACCGACCCAGACGCGTTTGCTGCGCGTCTTGGCAAATGGTGAGTTTTACCGTGTCGGTGGGCTCAAACCCATTAAAGTCGATGTACGTATCATCGCAGCGACCCATCAAAACTTAGAAACCCTGGTGCAGCAAGGCAAGTTTCGTGAAGATTTGTTTTATCGGCTCAATGTCATTCGACTGGCGCTACCTTCCCTACGTGAGCGCCGCGAAGACATTCCGCTGTTAATCGATTTTTTTATGCAAAATATCGCCAAAAGCATGCATACCTCGAACAAAACCATCACCCCCTCTGCCATGCATATTTTGCAAAGCTATCCTTGGCAAGGCAACGTGCGTCAACTTGAAAATACCTGCCGCTGGCTCAGTGTGATGACAACAGGGCAAACCATTCAGCCCAGTGATTTGCCACCCGAGATTTTACAAGCGTTTGAATCGCAAGATAGCACGCCTGTAACTACACGTGAGCCCAAAATACATAAGACACATAAGACACATAACTATCAGCCCGACACTCAGTTTGAGACACCTGCGAGCGACCATCCGTCATCTTTGCCAGCTCCCAGTGACAGCCCCAGTGCTATTTCTAATCTGAGTGCCCATTCGAGTGAGCTGCCAACGCCTTTGCCTGCTACCACGGTCATACCGATCTTACCTGCATCACAAACTGGTGCAACCGCAGATTGGATCACCCCGCTGCAAGTTTGGGCACAACAAGCACTCGCTGAAGGACAGTATGACATATTGCAAACCGCTTATCCGATGTTTGAGAAATGTTTGCTCGAAGTGGCACTTGCCCATACTGCTCAGCATAAAGGACAAGCGGCTGACCTACTCGGTTGGGGGCGCAATACCGTGACCCGAAAATACCAGCAGTTGATTGAAGGCAGACCCGTTAAGCTTTCATGATTGAGACAAAGTCAACTCACCCAGCACTGGTTATCATAAAAAATGGCTGTCAGTCAATCGTGACTGACTTACAGCCACTATCACCTTCAAATCCACTCAACCATACCGAGCTTTGGTACGGGGTATGGCATTCGGCTCACTCCCCGCCTACTGCCGTTGTCGTTAAACAATTACTACCTCACTTTAGCGCAACCAATCTCGCCCATTTTGAGCAAGAAATTAACGCCCTTCATCATTGCCAAAGCCTAGCGATTGACGGCACCCATCATACAAGCGGCATCCCCACGCTGTATGCTTCAAACCTTCTCCCTGATACCCTCATCTTTGACCAGCAGCAGCCGCAGCAACCTGTTAGCCCCTGTCTGGTCATGTCCTATCATCCAGGCGAGACCTTAAAATCCTTGATGTATGCGCATGCTAAATTGCCACTACTCAGTCTTCCGCAAAAAATGACCATTTTTTTACATAGTTGCCAAGTGGTCAACCGTTTACATCAATTTGGGCTGATGCATTTGGATCTCAAACCCGCCAACTTTATTGTAAAACCCAATCTTGAGGTGGTGTTAATTGACTTTGGTCTGAGTGATTTTGATGTTAGCAATGCTATGGGAAAAAATGACTCACTCAATTGCAAAACTTACACCGCTGGTACACCCGCCTATATGAGTCCTGAGCAATTCACAGGACAGACTGTTGACAAGTTTAGCGACTACTATAGTTTGGGGGTGGTATGGTACGAATTATTGACGGGATGTCTGCCTTTTATGGCAAATGATTATCCTGGTTGGGCAATTGCGCATTGCCAACAGCCCGTGCCTTTTTTATGCCCAAATCATCAGCTATCAGAATTTGCTTGCCAAGCTTGCCAGCCTTTTATCGACAAGCTGCTGGCAAAACGCGTGGAAAACCGTATTAATAACTTGGCAAATATTATCAATGCGCTAAAAATTTTACTTAACCAATAAAAAAATGCGTTTTTTTAAAAAACCCCTTGCCAAAGCGAAATTTTTCTATATAATAGCCAACCACAAAGACACTGATACAAATATTGAGTCAACACTTTGAGGCAACTCATGGGGCTGTGGCGAAATTGGTAGACGCACTGGATTTAGGTTCCAGCGCCGCGAGGTGTAAGAGTTCGAGTCTCTTCAGCCCCACCACTCAAATCGGTATTAGTTAAATTAACCTGCCTCTCGCAGGTTTTTTTATGCCCAAAATTCCTGTCTATCTTATCTATTATCTCACCATTGCTTACTGCCTTACTGTTAGCCAGTAGGTTGCTCACTGTGTTGCTAAAAATTTTTTAACTGATTGCCAACTAGCTACTTTTTAGCTTGCATCTAGTATTAACTGCCCCATCTCTATAGTTAGCTTGTTTATTGCTAACTATGTTAATTTTTCTACTGCCTTTTATAAGCCTATATTCCTATGAAAATTTTACAATCGCCCTATTATCAACCGCGAAAGCTGCTCAGCGCCTCCTCTGAGCCGCCCTACACTGTTCAACTCATTGAAGACAACTTCCAATACGCTAGCAAATATAACCCTTTTGAGTCACTACTCGATGATATTTTCCCTGGGGTACATGTTGGCAACCATGATATGGTGATTCGCAAAGAGCAGCTCAAAGATTTTGAGCGTTGCACCGATTTTACCACCGTCGCCTATTCGCATAAAAATAATACCTTATATGAGCGTGAAGCTTGTTATTTTCATCCCAAATATGAAGTGTTCATGCTCACCAATGAAGATTTATCCAATGACTATGACGAATACATCTTTGAGTCAGGCTTGTTAAAAGTCGTCAGTATTTACTATATTTCGACCAATCCGCATTCTGCGGCGAGTGTCAAAAACGTGTTTGATGAATACTTACAAAAGTATGTGTCGCAAGAGGCTAAAGTATCGATTTTACTTAAAGAAGTCCATGGTTTTGTGTTTAAAACCCACCGTATCAAGCCATTTCCCATCAATTTAGATACCATGTATCACGAGGATTTTCTGCCAGTGCATCAGCACATCAAAGAATCACTCAATCACGATGGTAAAGGCGTGGTACTGTTGCATGGCGTGGCGGGTTCAGGTAAAACTAACTATATCAAATGGCTAACCAGCCAAGTGCCTAATAAAAAATTCATCTTTGTGCCCACTACCATGATTGGGTATTTGACCAACCCTGAATTTATGTCACTATTGGTGGATAATAAAAACTCGGTATTAGTGCTTGAAGACTGTGAAAATTACATTGCCGAGCGTAGCATTGATAACGCCAATACCGATGTGGTATCAGCGATTTTGAACATTGCTGATGGTATGCTGTCGGATGTGTTAGAGTGTCAGTTTATTTGTACCTTTAACTCCGATATCTCGAAAATTGACCCCGCGCTGCTGCGTAAAGGTCGATTAATAGCTGAGTATAAATTCAAAGAACTGTCCGTCGAAAAATCCAATGCGTTTTTGGCATCGATTGATAAAGCTATCACCGTCAATAAACCGCACTCATTGGCAGAGCTAACCAACATGGATCATCTGTCCTATCGAGAGAAACAAGCAGAAAAACCCAAATTTGGTTTTGTATGATTATTAAGCCCATTTATTAAGTATAGTCATTAAACATCATCACTAGGCATAAAAAAAAGGAGCGCAATTGGCTCCTTTTTTTATACTAGACATTACTAAACCTAGACCTAGACATTGTCGACTTGCTTTTCATCAATGGGCACAAGCTCAATCGCTGTTTTATCTGCATTCATACGAATCGACACCGTACCGCCATTGACCAGATCACCAAATAATATTTGCTCTGCCAATGGTTTTTTGATTTCATCTTGAATCAAGCGGTTCATTGGGCGGGCACCCATGAGACGATCGTAACCTTTTTCTGCCAGATAATTTCTGACCTCATCATCAATTTCAAGCACCACTTTTTTGTCATCGAGCTGGGCTTGCAGCTCAACCAAGAACTTATCAACCACAGATACAATGACATTTTGATCCAATGGGTTAAATTGAATGATGGCATCTAAACGATTGCGAAACTCTGGGGTAAACATCCGTTTCATCGCTTCACTATTGTCGCGGCTATGGTCTTGTTTGGTAAAGCCCATGCTGTTGCGACTGATGCTATCAGCACCGACATTGGTGGTCATGATCAGTATCACTTGTTTAAAGCTTGATGTACGGCCGTTATTGTCAGTGAGCGAGCCATGATCCATCACTTGAAGCAGTAAGTTAAATACATCAGGATGGGCTTTTTCAATCTCATCTAGCAATAGTACACAATGCGGGAATTGATTGATTTTCTCGGTTAATAAACCACCCTGATCAAAGCCCACATAGCCTGGCGGTGCCCCAATCAAGCGTGACGCCGTATGTGCTTCCATATACTCAGACATATCAAAACGAACCAGCTCAATGCCTAACAAATTCGCTAACTGACGACTGACTTCAGTTTTACCGACACCGGTAGGACCAGCAAACATAAATGAACCAATCGGTTTATCATCGGGTTTTAAGCCTGCACGTGACAACTTGATGGCATCTGCCAAGTTTTTGATGGCTTCATCTTGACCAAACACCAGATGTTTTAGGTTGCTTTCAAGATTTTGCAGCACCGATTTGTCATCCGTTGAGACGGATTTTGGTGGGATACGCGCAATTTTTGAGATAATATATTCAATTTGTGGGACATCAATCACCACCTCGCCATCTTGTTGTGCCGCGTCAATCACTTTATTATCGGCTTCGCTTAACATAGCTTCAGGTTCGACAACACCATCCGCTGCATGGCTAGCATCCAAATCATCGACAAGTGCGTCTTCATCCACCACAGGCTGATTTGATAGCTTGTCATTTGCTACGGCATCAACGGATTGATTGCTGTCCACACTAGATTCAACCTGATTTTCGGCTTGTTTTTGCAAGCGAACAAATGCACCCGCTTCATCAATCACATCAATCGCTTTGTCAGGTAAAAAGCGTTCGTGAATGTGTTTCACCGCCAGATGCACAGCACTTTGTAGCGCCTGGTCGGTATAGCTCACGTTATGGAATTTCTCATATTGTTTTTTCAGACCGCGTAGAATATCAATCGTTTCATTAATGGATGGTTCGTTGACATCAATTTTTTGGAAACGACGACTTAAGGCATGGTCTTTTTCAAACACTTGGCGGTATTCGGTAAAGGTGGTTGAGCCGATACAACGCAGCTCACCGGATGCCAACGCAGGTTTGATTAAATTTGACACATCCATATTGCTGCTCATCGATGAGCCTGCGCCGATAATCATATGGATTTCGTCAATAAATAAAATCGCATTGGGCTTGGCTTTTAAGGCATCTAATAGCGCTTTCATCCGTTTTTCAAAATCACCGCGGTATTTTGTACCGGCAATCAGCGCACCAATATCTAAACTATATACCACACAGCCTGATAATGGTTTTGGTGCTTTGTCATTGACAATTAGCCATGCCAAGCCTTCCGCAATCGACGTTTTACCCACCCCTGGGTCACCCACCAGTAGCGGATTATTTTTGCGGCGGCGGCATAAAATCTGCGCGGTACGCTCGATTTCTGCTTGGCGACCAATTAACGGATCGGTGCCACCCGTAGAGGCTTTTTGATTGAGATTAACGGTAAATTCAGTCAATGGGTCTTTATTGGCTTTTTCACCCGTTTCTTCAGTTTCAACACTGGTTAATTTGTCGCGCACTTTTTTGTCTTGACCATGCGATAAGTACTGGGTCAACTCAAGTCGCGTCACCCCTTGTTTTTTAAGTAGGTACACCGCGTAGGTGTCATGCTCTGAGAACATAGACACTAGCAAATCTGAGCCTTCCACCAAACGGCTGCTGGCAACCGATTGCACATGAAAAATCGCCCGCTGCAAGATACGGTCAAAACTGCGCGTTGGTTGTGGCGAGTAATCTTCGTTGATATCGACCGTTGGGGTATGTTCATCAATATACTGGGTCAAATCTTTGCCAAGCTGATCCACATTGACTGCACAAGCCACCAAGGCTTCTACCGCATTTTCATTCTCTAACAGTGCCAATAGCAGATGCTCGACCGTTAAATATTCATGTGCACGTTGTTTTGCAAGTGTCACTACCAACCGCAACGTGCTTTGTAATTCTAAACTTAACATAAGATGTCCTTAATACTTGTCACCGACGGTTTTTGATTTTGCCCTACTTGAAAAATCATGCGTTATCTAATTGATTGGTTTGATGTCGTTATAGGTGTTGATGGTTATTTGCGTTGATGTTTTCTCAAGTTTCATTTGCCGTCACCTCAGCACCAAATATCCTGTTGATATCTGGCTAATAATGCTAAGTTCGGTTAAAAGGAAGTAAAAATGAAAGATGACAAAATGGGAAAAATCAAAATCATTACGTTTAATATAATGACATTGCTAATAAATTCAAGTGATAAAACGTAGTTAATGGCGGGTTTTAAAATGGCAAAGATTTCAATAATGAATAAAAAAATAGAAAGAAGGTACTACCAAAAATAAAACTGGGTTAAATAGCAAAATGACTCTAACCTTGCGGCTCAATTTGACTCAGTAACGGATAGCCTGCCTGACGCGCTTCACGGTTGACGGCTTGGGCTTTGGTTTCTGCGATGTCTTTAGGGTATATACCGGCAATCCCTTTGCCTTGTTGATGAATGGCAAGCATAATACTGATAGCCGAATCTAGCGAATGTTTAAAATGATTTTGTAAAACATCCACCACAAATTCCATCGGCGTATAGTCATCGTTATACATGACCACCGCATACATCTGTGGTTTTTTAAGTTCAGGGTCAGCCAATAGCACATCTTCGACGGGGTCAGTATTTGGCTCGCCTTCTATGTCGGTCAAACGGGCTGGCAATGAATTTGGTGATTGGCTAGGTGGCTGTTTAGGGGACTGTTTAGGGAGTTGTGTTGGCAACCATGCCGGTAGGTGCCAATCCATATTCGTGGTGGTTGGCTGTGATACAACTGATTGACGAGAAAAATTAAGCGTTTGAAGCATCATTAATTGAACATTTACCTAAGATTAGACGAAACATTGATTATACTACTTTACAGCAGTCGTTGCGGCAGGTTTTTGCGTATTGGCTGTGCTTGCCACTGGCGTGCTATCGGTCGAACTCACAGGTCGTTTATCCGCTTCAGGCGTTTCTTCAAGCGTATACGGCATGTTATCAATCGGTTGACCGAGTTGCCAATCATACACTTGCTCAGTTTTTTGGTTGCCGGCGGTTAATTCAAGTTTCACTTGTTTGGGTACAAAGTTTTTGGGCATCAAAAAACGCCCGCGAATTCTTGCAATCCCATGAATCGAATAACTATTGGGTTGCAATGGGACTTCGACCATATTAACTTCATCGAGCAAGGTCAATTTTGGTATCAGATTTTTCGGCTGATTTGACGGATCAACCATACCGACATCAAAGCGGTATTCATAGGCATTTTCTGGCAACGGTGCGATTTTTGCCCCGATGACTTGTAAACTCATACCACCTTTTTTAGCAAGCGACGTGGTTAAGAATTGCTGACCTTGTTCAAGCTGTAAGTTGGTCACTTTTAGATCTTGAATATCAGTACGCAATGCTGATAGGTTCGCCAAGCTGATATCACGCTCTTGCTGCGCGGTGGTTAATTGGCTTTGCAACGTATCAGATTTTAGCTTTAATGATTTGATGTTTTCTGCTGAGATTTCAAGACCTGCGGCGGTTTTTTTCGCTTCTTCAGCAGCAAAGCTTAAGCCGCGATGATAACCAATGCGTTGACCTAATACCAGTGCAATGATGGCAACTAACAACAAACTAACCCCAAACGCAATCAACCACCCCGACACCTTGTTGGGTTGGGCAATATAATTGCGTTGTGCTTCTGGCAAAGATTGAGAAGAGTTATTATCTTCGGGCAAATCCATAGAGATACTCAAATTGAAAAACGATCAAAACATGGATAATCACAGTACTGATGATAGCTCAAAAAGGGTTGATGAATATGACATCCATTAAAGCGAATCCCATTATAAACAAAAATTATGATGAATTCAGCTAAATTTATTGACTGAAAAAATAATAAAGTTAACCCATTTCATCATAGCGTCATATTTTTTTGGCTAAAAAGAATAAAGCAGTGCTTGTTATGGCATTAAAATTTCTAAACAGGTTAACCATAAACAGCTTAAGAAAACCACGCATTAAAGAAATAACTTAAGGCACGACGGCAACTAACGCCAACCCTGTTTGCTCTGCAAGCCCAAACATCACATTCATATTTTGCACGGCTTGTCCTGCCGCACCTTTGACCAAATTATCTTGTACCACCAAAATCGTCGCCATCGGGCCATTTTCTAGTGTTTGCACCGCCATTCTTAAATAGTTGCTACCCCGTACACTACGGGTATCTGGGTACATTCCTTTTGGCATGACGTCTACAAAATATTCGTTTTGATAGCTGGTTTCATACAAAGATTGTAAATCTAACGCTTGACCTACCGCCGTCAAGCGAACATGAATCGTGGTAAACATACCGCGAATCATGGGTACTAAATGGGGTACAAAACGGATATCATGCGGCTGAAAGCGTTTGCTTTGACCCAATATTTGGTCAATCCCTTGGGTAATCTCTGGAGCGTGACGGTGACCTGCCACGCCATAGGCGCTAAAACTATCCGATGTCTCGCTAAATAACAAATTCATTTTGGCTTGGCGACCGGCACCTGAGACGCCTGATTTGGCATCAATAACAATCCAAGGTTCAATCAATGCCTGCTGCTGGCTGTTTTGGGCATCGATTAGCGGTTTTAACCCCAAAATCGCCGTAGTGGGATAACAACCTGGGTTGCCAATAACCTTGGCTTTGGCAATGGCATTACGATTGACTTCGGGTAACCCATACACAGCATCTTTTAAAATATCGGGGCAAGTATGTTCAAGTTTATACCAAGTTTCAAAATCTTGTAGCGACTGCAAACGAAAATCTGCCGCCAAATCGATGACTTTAGTGCCATTTTCCGTTAAAAATCTGGCATGCTTCATCGCAACGCCGTGGGGAGTAGCAAAGAATACCACATCACATGCTGCTAATTTTTTTTCATCCAAATCCGAAAAGGTTAAATCGGTCACGCCCCGCAAACTTGGAAACATATCATCGACGCGTCTGCCCGCTTCTGAGCGCGATGTCAGCATCGTCACTTGTGCCTGTGGGTGACGACTCAATAGTCGAATTAGCTCTACGCCAGTGTAGCCAGTGCCACCGACAATACCTACTTTGATCATGGTCGTCTCCTGATGTTGTTATTAAAGTTTATATTCATGCACCGCATCAATAAAAGCTTTGGCATGGTCAGGATTAACCCATTGGTTAATGCCGTGACCTAAGTTTGCTATATAGCCTGTTTTATCACCGAGACTATAGGCGTCCTGTAGCATCAAATGCGTCTGCTGGCGAATATGCTCAGGCGATGCAAATAATGTCGCGGGGTCAAGATTACCTTGCAGCGCAATGCCTGTATGCAGCTTTTTGTGCAATTTGGTCAATTCTTTTTGCTGTTCAAAGACGATGCTGCGGGCTCTATCTAATGGCATTGTCCAATCAAGCCCTAGCGCATCCGCGCCACTATGGCATTGGGTATCTAACCACAATCCGCCACCTTTGGTAAACAGTACCACAGGTACCTCTGGGTATTTTGCTTTGATTGCCGCGACAATTTTAGTGTTGTAATGGTGTGAGAATTCAACAAACTGGCGGTGCGCCAATGCCCCGCCCCAACTATCAAAAATTTGTACTAACTGCGCCCCTGCTGCTATTTGCGCTAGCAAATAATCAATCACGGCACCGGTGATTTTAGCGAGCAGCGCATGCAAGGTGTCAGGTTCGCCATACAACATGGCTTTGGCATAGCGGTATTCTTTAGAACTACCGCCTTCAATCATATAGGTCGCCAACGTCCACGGACTACCCGAGAAGCCAAATAATGGCGCACGACCTGCCAACGCATGACGAATACTGGTCACCGCTTTCATCACATAGTCGAGTGCATCTGCCATCGCGACGGTTGGCAAGGCTTCAACCTCTGCCATGCTTCTGACAGTTTTGTGAAATTTGGGACCTTCCCCTGCTTCAAAATATAGACCCAAACCGAGCGCATCAGGAATGGTTAAAATATCACTAAACAAAATCGCCGCATCCAAATCAAAACGGCGAAATGGCTGAATGGTGACTTCCGTCGCCAAATCGGTATTTTTACAAAGCGATAGAAAGTCACCGGCTTGGGCACGGGTTTTTTTATACTCAGGCAAATATCGACCGGCTTGTCGCATCATCCACACAGGGGTCACATCCACTGATTCAAAACGCATGGCTCTTAAAATGCGGTCATTTTTTAACATCGGAAAATTATGGATCATGTCGTTGCCTTTAAAAATAATCTTAGGTAAAAATAATCTTGGATAAAAATACTATTGAATCAGTCTAAAAGTAGTTAAATTTTTAATCAAAAATTGTCGAAAATTATACGATAATTGCCATATTATCACGATGTACCATCACATGGCGTTCCTCATTTTTACCCAAAATCGCTTCGATGTCGCTATTGCGTTTGCGAGCGATGCGCTTAGCTTCATTTGATGAGAAATCCACCTGACCGACCGCGATACGCACTCCTGTTTTATCAACGCACTCCACTACATCGCCCTCATCAAAATCACCTTGCACTTCAATCACGCCGACAGGCAATAAGCTTTTGTTATTTTTAATGATGGCATCCACTGCGCCATCGTCAATCACCAAGCGACCTGCCATACGCAGATGCGCGGCTAACCATTGTTTTTTGGCAATGCGTTTATCATCGTCATTGGTGGTGAGCATCGTACCTAAGGATTCCCCTTTGACCACGCGATTAATCACGTTATCGATGCTGCCGCTGACAATCACGGTGGGACAACCACCCATTGCCGCAAGCCTTGCCGCGCGAATTTTGGTAATCATCCCGCCACGACCCAATTTGCCGCCATCTCCCGCCACGTCAAACAAATAATCTGCCATTGCCCGCTCAGTCTTAATCAGCTTTGCATCCGGGTTGGTGCGAGGATTATCGGTGAATACGCCTTGCTGGTCGGTCAATATAATGTATAAATCAGCTTTGACCATGGCTGCCACCATCGCACCTAGACTGTCATTATCACCAAATTTGATTTCATCGACACTGACGGTGTCATTTTCGTTAATGACCGGTAGCACGCGCCATTCAAGTAGCTGATTTAACGTATTAGCGGTATTGAGATAACGATTTCGATTAGCAAGATCGTCATGTGTCAGTAGCAACTGGGCGCTTTGTACACCATACTGAATCAACGCCGACCACCAAGTTTCAATCAAGCCCATCTGCCCAATGGCGGCGCAGGCTTGCAAGGCTTGTAATTTTTTGGGGCGTTCTTCCAAATTCATCCGCACCACCCCTTCCGCCACTGCCCCTGAGGACACTAGCAATACCTGATAACCTTCATTATGCAGCTTGGCAATTTGCTTCGCCCATTCATAAATTGCGGTGCGATCCAAACCTTTGCCATTATTGGTCAGTAGCGATGAGCCAATTTTTACCACAATGGTGTTGGACTTAAGGGCTTTTTTAGTTGAGCTAGGTGAGGCGTTGGCAATCATAAGTTGGCAATCATAATCAGTCAAGTGCAATTTTTTAATCAAATTAAATGCCATAATGGCTTGGCTGAGCATTGTAACAATTTTTACTGGCTTTATAAATGCTAATTCGATGCCGGTAGCCGTTAAATATCACATGTTTTTATCATACGCATTTCTATCCCAATCAAATAGTAACCATTGAAAAAACAAATTGACATTGTCAACTAAAAAATATTGACTTGAGGTTTTCTCAATTTAGATGAGGATAACTTGCTATCAACATTGCTTTTATATAAATTTGCTCATCGTCATGTGCTACTGGGTTTATCAAATTTATGAAAAGAGCTGTTGTCACCACTTCCTCATCTTGTCTTGAAGCCCACGGATTGTCGCAAGGCATAGACATTCTGCGTTTACACGTAAACATCAACAACGTTGATTTTATCGATGGTAAAAATATCACCAGTGAGCGCCTAGCAACCATCATGAAAACCAACCTCAAATCGGTGGCGAGGACATTTCCGCCCTCCATCCATGAGATGCATCTGTTGTTTAATGATTTGATTGCTCGCGGAGTCACTGAGGTATTTGTTTGCAGCATCTCGTCCAAATTTAGCCAAACCTTGCCCATGCTAGAAGAACTCAAAGTACATTATGCCAATCGTCTGCACATCTTTGTGTATGACACCAAAACACTCAATATTGCTGAAGGAGCGCTGGCGTACGAGGCAAAAGTGTTGATTGAGCAAGGTGAGTCGTTTGAAAACGTGGCAAAAAAGCTTGACGATTTGCGACGTCGCAGTGAATTTTTATTTACCCTCAGTGACTTAGACTATATTATTCGCAACAAAAAATTGTCCGCCCCTGCCGCCTTTGTCGCCAACTTATTTGATATCAAACCGATTATGCAAATTAATCAAATTGGCGAGATTGTCGCGGTGGAGAAAGTGCGCAAACTTGAAAAAACCCTGACTACCATGGGAAAAACCGTCGAAAAACTTGCCGCCAATCAACCCGCGTTTATCTATTTGACAGATACGGGGCATCATGAAAGCACCGAATTTTTTAAAAAAATATTGGCGACCCATTTTGGTTGGCATGATTTACCCGTTATTCGCGTGTCGACTATTTCACTTGCCAATCATGGCTTGATGGGAACAGGCATTGGGGTGTTCTATGGTGAATTACCCCACATTGTCACAGCATTAAAAAAATGACCCGTCCTTATCTAAATTCAGCTAATAAAAAAGGTTATACCGCGCTAACCTTTTTAAAGCTATTTCCATCACCGCTAAGGTGCATAGACCACTTCCACGCCATCATCGTCATCGTAGTCGTCGTCATCAAAATCATCGTCATCCAATGCGCGACCTTCACGCTCAGCTTTACGTTTGGCACGATACGCTTCTTTTTGCTCTTCCGTATTGGCACGCACTTCCGCTTCCAGTCGTTCAAAACGCAACCGCTGACTTTCAGCAAAGTCAGGATCGGTTTCTTCCATCTCGCGCTCTTGCTCGATTTCGTTCATCAAATGCCAAACCACGGCATCAACCCCTTCCCCTGTGAGCGTGGAGGTACGAAAAACCATCCCTGTCCAACCAAGCTCTGCCACGATATGAGTGCAAAGTTGGTTTAATTCTTCTGCGGGCACTTGGTCGATTTTATTTAAAATCAAAATCTGTGGCAGTTTTGACAGCTCTGGCGAGAATTTTTCTAACTCATTAAAAATCACTTGGGCGTTTGCCACAGGGTCGCTACCATCAATGGGCTGTACATCGACAAGATGCAATAATCGACGGGTACGAGCGACGTGTTTTAAAAAGCGGATACCCAGTCCAGCCCCTTCAGAGGCGCCTTCAATCAGCCCTGGGATATCTGCCATGACAAATGAGCGGTGTTTGCCCACATCCACGACACCTAGATTCGGTACCAAAGTGGTAAACGGATAATTGGCAACTTTGGGTTTGGCAGCAGAGACTTGACGAATAAAGGTGGATTTACCCGCGTTTGGCAGACCAATCAGACCCACGTCAGCCACCACTTTTAGCTCAAACTTCAAGACTTTTAATTCGCCTGGAAAACCTGGGGTGGCACGTCGTGGTGCTTGATTGGTGGAGGTTTTAAAATGGGTATTACCTTGCCCGCCGTCACCGCCTTTGGCAATCCTCGCCGTTTGCCCTTTTTTGGTCAAGTCAGCTAAGACCTCACCTGTTTCGGTATCAACCACGGTGGTACCAATGGGCACAGATAGATAGATATCATCGGCGCCACGACCTGAACAGTTTTTGGCGCCGCCATTTTCGCCGCGTTTGGCATCATAGCGACGTGTAAACCGGTAATCGACGAGGGTGTTGGTGTTGTCGTCGCACACCACATACACATCACCGCCTTTGCCGCCATCACCACCATCGGGGCCGCCTTTGGGGACATATTTTTCTCGGCGAAAACTGACGATACCATTGCCGCCATCGCCTGCTTTGACTGTTACGATTGCTTCATCGATAAAACGCATTGAAGACTTTCCTTAAATTCTTGAATAACCAAATATTATAGCATGAATTTTAGCAAGAAAAATTTGAACAGGATCGATGTTTGAAATTTTATCCAATAAAAAACCGCCCAAACTTGAGCGGTTTTGTAATCGTACTTAAAATTTAGGAACACTTAGGCATTTTTTGCCATGGTTTCAGCGACACGCAATACTTGGGTGCTATAGCCCATTTCGTTGTCATACCATAGGTACATCACTGCACGATTCTCTTGAGCCAGCGTCGATTTGGCGTCCCAAATCGCCACTTTTTCACAGCCGACAAAGTCGGTAGAAACGGCTTCATCCGAATCTGAGTAAGCAATTTGCGCTTGCCATTGTTCGCTCTGACTGGCTTCTTTGATAAAGGCATTGAGTTCATCGCTTGAATTAACCGGGTTTTTGAAATTCAAATTCAAAATCGCAAGGCTCACGTTTGGCGTTGGTACACGTACTGAGCTACCTGACAATTTGCCTTTTAATTCTGGAATTGCTTTACTGACCGCTTTGGCAGCGCCTGTGCTAGTCATTACCATATTCAAGGTTGCGGCACGCCCACGACGCTCGGCTTTATGGTGGTTATCGACCAAGTTTTGGTCATTGGTGAACGCATGGATGGTTTCCATGTGACCGTTTTCAATGCCGTATTTATCGTTTAGGAGTTTGAGCGTAGGGGTAATCGCATTGGTGGTACAGCTTGCCGCTGATACGATGGTATCACTGCCGATGGTGTCATCATTGACATTATAGACAATGTTTTTGATATCGCCCGACGCTGGGGCAGTCAATAGCACTTTTTTGGCACCTTTTGACTGTAAATGCTTGCCAAGACCTGCTTCATCTTTCCATTTACCGGTGTTGTCGATGATTAAGGCATTGTCGATACCATAAGACGTGTAGTCGATTTCGCTTGGGTCAGCGGCATAAATAACTTTGATAAAACGACCGTTGGCGATGATACCGCTGTTTGCTTTATCCACCACCACTGAGCCATCAAACCAGCCATGTACCGAGTCACGCTCAAGCAAACTTGCACGTTTTTCCAAATCGCCCGCATTATCAGAGCCACCCGCAGGACGTACCACGATGGCTTTTAATTGTAAGCCTTTGTCTGAGGCAGGACGGCTCATCAGCAATCGAGCCAAGATACGACCAATACGACCAAAACCGTACAATACGACATCTGTCGCAGGCACTTCGTCACCGCTGGTAAAGCTGTCAGCTTGTTTGCCTGATTTGAGCGCTTGACCCAAATCCACCGTGGTATGGCTTAGATTTTGGTCGTTTAACGCGGTGGCGAAAGCGAGTGTATCAGCGATGTTAAGGGCGTTTTTATCATGATGAGCGATGATATCAACAAGGTTTAGGGCAATGCGGTTGCCAAAAAACAGCACATTGACGCCTTTATTGGCTAAGGTATTTAGCTCAACTAATAACTGAACCGCTTGGGCTTCTTGATTTTTGCGAGTGGTGAGGTGGTCTTGGTAGAGATTGGCAGACATAGTATGACCTTTTTTTGTGAAGGAAAAATAAAATCTGGGGAAAATGCAGCAAAAAATAAACGCCTAGATTGTAACGGAATTTAGGCGTTTTAGCAATTTTAAAGCAGGGTGTTTCAACTAGCGAGCTTATCGCCTATGTTGTACGGTTTTTTGCAATTTACTGACATCGTAGCCTTGAGATTTTGCGGTAGTCACCATTGTTTGATAAGTAGCTTCATCCATCGTGGGCGTGCGTGACAAAATCCACAAGTATTTTTGATTTGGCGTACCCACCAACGCATGGTTATAATTAGGGTCTAAAGCAAGCACCCAATAGTCGGCTTTACCCACAGGCAACCAACGCAATGCTTGCGGCAAGAAAGTAACTTTAAGTTTACTGCCACTGCCGCCATTTTTGGTGGCTTCCCCAATGCTTTGCATGGGTTTGCCATCTTTGCCCATACATTGGTTATTGACTTCCACCTTGCCTGTCGGTTGTAGGGTGTAAGTGGCAGTGACATCACTGGCACAGTTACGCTGAAAAAACATCGGCAAACGGGCGATTTCGTACCATTTGCCCGCATAACGGTTTAAATCAACGCTTTGCACCGCCTGAGCTTTGCCAACGCCTGTGGTCTTGGCAGTGGTTTTAGTTGGGGTGGTTTCGGTGGGGGTGGTGGAGCAAGCACTCATGGCAATTAATGTCCCTGCAATACCTGCCACTGCTAGCGTTTTTTTATTCATCAGTTTCATTGTGTATGTCACCTTAGTTGGTCATTGTGATTGGTGATTTTATTAGTCATTACAGTACTCATTTTAGCCTAAAATAAATGCTCAAACGGTGACTATTGGGGCATTTTTTGTCAGCCAGTTGTTACAATGAATGCGCTCTTGTCAACCTGTTGGCTAGTTTTTATCCCTTGTCGACCAATAACCGAATACCCGCGATTCCCGTCGCCCCATGCTCATAGGCGGTGGCTAAATCTGCCTGCTCCACCCCGCCCAGCGCAAACACCGGCACATCACTAAGCTTTGCTAATTCGCCGAACGCTTGCCAGCCCATGCCCCCACTTTGAAAGGTTTCTGGGTGTGTCGGTGTGGCTTTCACCGGGGATAAAAAACAGCCCATCACAGTATGCGATGTTGCCAAGGTATTTAATCTGCTTAGGCTATGTTGGTCATGGCAACTGGCAAAATAGCGATAATTTTTTGATAAGCTTGAGAAATCAAGCATCATGAGTTGTTGGTGATTCAAATGCACCATGCCGTTTTTTAACCACGCATCTAAGCGCTGAAATAAGCGCTCAGGCAAGCGCTCAAGTAAGCACGCTAGTGTTGCATATTGAATAATCGGGGTGATATCCGCCCTCATCGTCAGTAAGCCATCAATCATAGCGGTAGCATTTTCATCGCTGGTTTGGGGACGAAGATAACAATGGGCATCGTCGGGCAGTTTTTGGCTATAAAAATCGACCCACTTATCCACACTAACAAAGCTATCTAAAGACTGCGTGATATAAATCGTATTAGGCAATTTTAACCAATCTAAAATGCGGGCATTGGCATCGGGCAAGGGGTACTGATTAGCAACCAAGTCTGACTGGGGAACCCATGTGACGGCTTGACCTTCCTTGCCTTTACCCTGTTGTAACCCCTCAAACTGGGCTTGGCTCAGTTGAATTTTAAAAACGTGCAATGCCACGGTTTTATCAGCATAATCATGGCGTATCACCCCCATTTTGACTGCAGTATTTTGCGCGATATCCAAGCCAATCTCTTCATGGACTTCACGGATTAACCCTTGTGTTGGGGTTTCATCTGGCTCAATTTTTCCCCCGACAAACTCATAGCGATTGCCTTGGTGTTGACTGGCATGGCGAAATCCCAGTAGATATTGATTGTTAAAATGTATCACCGCGACTGCCACATTAACGACTTTTGACATATTTTTCTCAAACTATTGATTTTCACCTATTATAAAGCATTAAATTTGATGAAAAAGTGAAAAAAGTCACTTGACGACCCATTAAATATAAATGATAATCATTATCAATTAAAAACACTATTCGCCCATCTTACAGAGAAAAGGAGTATCCCATGCTACACTTATTAAATCGCGCTAATCTCATCCAACAAAGTTCCTTGCCTACGCTATATTCCAATCATTTATTTGCGCTGACCAAAGAGATTCGCATTCAGCATGATGGCGAAGAATACCGTCTTCGATTGACCCGTAATAACCGCCTAATACTCACCAAATAGTGACTTACCAAATAGTTCCCTTGAAATTGCTAATAAAAAAAGCCAATCTTCCTCAGAGTGGCTTTTTTAAATGGTTAAGTTGATAGTCACGGTGCCCAGTGACTGGCAACAATCACCTGAATTAACCCATGCGAATAGCGCCGTCCAAACGAATGACGTCGCCATTGAGATAGCTATTTTCGATGATGTGTACCACCAATTTAGCAAATTCTTCTGGGTTACCCAAACGTTTGGGAAAAGGGACGGCTTGCTCAAGACTGGTACGGGCAGCTTCTGGTAGGCTTGCCATCATCGGTGTGCCGAACACCCCTGGTGCGATGGTCATGATACGTATTTGATGCCGCTGCAGCTCCCGCGCGAGTGGTAAAGTTAAGCCCACCACACCTGCTTTGGATGACGAGTAACTGCCCTGCCCGACCTGACCATCAAATGCGGCAATTGAAGCGGTGTTGATAATCACACCTTTATCTTCGTTACTGTCTGCAGTATTTTTTGCCATCGCCGCCGCTGCCAGTCGCGCCACATTAAAAGTGCCGATGAGGTTAATCTGGATACCACGCGCAAAGGTGGTTAAATCGGCTGGATTGCCTTCTTTGTCCAGTAATTTTTGCACCACCACAATACCGGCACAGTTGATTGACCCTGATAATTTACCAAATTTGGTCACACCCACCTCAATCGCATTTTTGACATCCGCTTCGCTGGTGACGTCACATTTTGCAAAAATCACGTTGTCGCCCAATTCAGCCACTAATTTATCACCGGCTTCTTGGTTCAAATCAGCGATGATGACATTTGCGCCATGCGTCACCAAATAACGGGTTGTCGCTTCACCTAAACCTGATGCGCCGCCTGTGACCAAAAAGGTATTATTTTGTACTTGCATTGTTTTTCCGTTAACCTGTTATTTTTTGTTGATAAAAAAGCCTAGCTAACACTATATACTCTTTTGCATAGGGATAAAATTTTTGTTAGTGCGCCACGCTCATGCTACGCAGCATAAAACGTTGCACTTTACCACTTGGGGTTTTTGGCAAGGCATCGATAAACTCAACGATACGTGGATACGCATGGGCAGATAACCGTGCATGCACCAAGCTTTGGATGTCTTTGGCTAACTGGTCATTAGCGGTATAGCCGTCTTTAAGTACAACATAAGATTTGATGATGTGACCGCGTATGTCATCTGGCACGCCAATCGCCGCCGTCTCTGCTACCGACGGGTGTTCCATTACCGTGTTCTCGACATCGGTAGGACCGACGCGATACCCTGCGGTGGTAATAATATCGTCATCACGCCCGACAAACCAAAAAGTGCCATCGTCATGCTGTTCGACCATATCGCCCGTCAGATAATAGCCATTTTCAAACGGATTTTTTTCGTTCCACGTATAGCCTTGGAAAAATAAGGATGGCGAATTCGCCACATCAACGGCTAGTTGACCTTGTACACCTGCGCCTAGTTCATTAAATTTTTCATCGAGTACCGCCAAGCGATAACCGGGCAACGGCATACCCATTGAGCCAATTGGCTGATCATGGGTTAACTTATGATGACAGCAGCACGCCATCCCCAATTCGGTTTGTCCATAATGGTCAAGAATAGATGCGCCAAGATGGTCATTAATCCACGTCACCACTTCAGTATTTAACGTCTCACCCGCTGAGCTGATACGCGTCAATAGCGGTAACTTATCAGCTTTGTGGTCAAAAATACCACTTGATTTCATTATACGAAATGCGGTGGGTGATGAGGCTAAATTCGTGATTTTATGGTTTTTGATAAAATCTAATGTATGCTTGGCATCAAATCCTGACTCATTAAAGTGGGTAGTAGCACCCACTAGCAAAGGTCCTGTAATCGCATAATACAAGCCATAGGCCCAACCTGGGTCAGCCATGTTCCAAAACCGATCATTATCGCTTAGACCCACTGCGTGTACCATATACAAATAAAATGCGGTTAGCGCTTTAACTGGTACTGCCACCCCTTTTGACTTGCCCACGGTACCTGAGGTAAACATTTGCAAGAAAGGATCTTCCCCTGTTAGCATCACAGGTTCAAAGTCTTCCCTTTGCGCTGCCATTAGGCTATCAAAATGCCAATCCCCATATTGTTTGGCGGCTTGCTCGCTGCCCACCATCACCATGTTTGGTAATGGGTTTATGTCATTGAATTTTTCACGGTTATGGCTGTCGGTGAAAACCACTTTGGTAGCGGCTTTTTCAAGGCGGTATTCAATCGCTTCGACACCAAATGCGGTGAACAATGGCTGATATACCGCACCGATGCGCCATGCACCCACAATCACCGCTAACAAAGTCGGTGTACGGGGCAGCATGGTTAATACCCGATCGCCTTTTTTCACCCCCAAAGAAGTGAGCAGATTTGCCATTTTACCGCTTAGTTTATCGAGCTGTGCGTAAGTGATTTTATGGATATTACCTTGGGTGTCTTCATGCACTAGCCCGACTTTATTTGCCTTTTGTCAGCTTATGATGCCTAAAATTTTGGATAATTTCAAGTATTATGATATGAATTGTATCGTTTTAAAAATTGTATTGTTAACCAATAAACTTAAAAAAATGCGCTTTATAGTGGCGCAGTTCACGAATCGAATCACGGATATCATCAAGTGCCAAATGATTTCCTTTTTTCTCAAAGCTTGACAAAATATCGGGGCGCCAGCGATAAGCCAGCTCTTTGACCGTTGACACATCTAAATTGCGATAATGAAAAAACCGCTCAAGCGTTGGCATTTGACGTGCCAAAAACCGTCTGTCTTGGCAAATCGAATTGCCACACATCGGTGAGCGTCCTGCTTCCACATATTTACTCAAAAATGCAATGGTTTCGGTTTCTGCTTGAGCCATCGTCACGTTACTACGGCGAATACGGTCAATCAGTCCTGACTGCCCATGTTGGCGCGTGTTCCAATCATCCATGCTGTTGAGCACAATGTCAGGCGTATGGATGGCAAACACAGGACCTTCGGCTAAGATATTGAGTTCACTGTCAGTCACTATCGTCGCTATCTCGATGATGGTATCGTTGAGGGTATCTAGACCTGTCATCTCAAGGTCAATCCAAATCAGATGTTTTTTATCAACCGCCATACTGTTGCCTTTTCATACTCTTTAACAAATAATCCGCCATCTTAGCAGATTTTACAGGTAAAATATCGGTTTTGTTGGCGATTGCTCATGTAGCGAGTCCACAAGTATTGCAAAATTTTATAAGGTGTTAGTATGGTAAAAAATCCCCTAGTGGCTGATGTAGTAGATAGCGTATGGCGTTAATCCGTAAACGTAAACTCACTGACCAGCAAACCCGCCGCATCCAAAAACAACAAAAATCCCAGCAAGTGCTGGACGATGCCCAGCTGATGGATGGCATTGTTGTCGCAAACTTTGGCAAGCAGCTCGAAGTCCAAGCCACTAGCCTACCGCAAACCCTGCCTGAAAAACCGATTGTCGCCGCTGACGAGCCAGAACCGTTTTGGCAACCCATCACCCTGCACAGTGTTTGGCGTTGTCACACCCGTACTAACTTGCCACTGATTGCCACTGGGGATAAAGTCCGCTTTGTCGCTGACCCAAATACAGGGCTTGGGCGCATTGAAGCGATTTATGATAGACAAAGCATCATCAGCCGCCCCGACCGTTATCATAAGCTCAAACCCATCGCCGCCAATGTTGATATTTTAGCAGTCGTATTTGCGCCGCTGCCGCTACCGTCTGCCCAGCTGATTGATAGGTATTTGGTGGCTTGCCGTCACTCAGACATCACCCCATTGCTAATTTTAAATAAAGCCGATTTGTTGGCAGATGGTAGTCATAACGAAGTGTTAGAGCTACTGTCAGCCTATCAACAGCTTGGCTATGCCACTTTGGTGACCCAATCAAATGGTGACTTAACCCAACTAAAAAACACCGTTGCTGGCAAGAACGTGATTTTTGCCGGTCAATCAGGGGTTGGCAAAAGCAGCTTGGTCAACCAGTTATTGCCTGCTGCAGGACAATCAGTCAATGAAATTTCAACCATTTCACAGTTGGGTCAACATACCACTACCACCAGTCGATTTTTAGCGTTTGACCCGATGGCGCTCAGTAAAGGCGCCATTATTGATACGCCCGGTATTCGCGAATATGGGCTTTGGCATTTGACCCCTGATGATATTTTGCAAGGCTTTATCGAGCTTGCGCCGCTTGCACCCTACTGCCGTTTTCGCGACTGCAAACATACCGAGTCCACGCCCAATTGTGCGATGTGGCAGGCAGTGACAGACGGGCAAGTGCTAGCAAGGCGGGTGGAGAATTTGGTGCTCCTGCAACAAGAAGCGGCTTCGCAGGATTTTTAAGCTTGCGGTTTTAGACTAAATAGTAGACTAAATATTAGACTAAATAAAAGTTTCTTAAAATTGACAACTACCGTTATAATACAGTCAATTTTTTATGGGCAATCAAACGATAATTTTGATGACATGCCCCTGTGGAGGATATCTTGGAACGTTGGTTTGAGTTTATGGGTCATCACCCATTTTTATTTGGCACCATGTTTGTGCTAATTGTGCTATTTTTTATGCTTGAGAACAAACGCGGCGGCAAAAAAATCAATCCAAATGCAGTGGGCTTGATGGTTAACAACCAAAACGCTCAGCTGATTGATATCCGCCCACGAAAAGATTTTGAAAAAGGCTATATCAAAGGCAGCCGCAACATCCCGTTTACTGAGCTTAAAAATCACGTTGACGCACTTCGCAGTGCTGACCATCCTATTATCATCGTTTGCCAAATGGGTATGACGGCGGGTACCGCAGTGGCAATGATTGGTAACGACAACGTTTATCGTCTCGATGGTGGTATTACTAATTGGCAAGCCGCAGGTTTACCTTTAGTGGTAGAAAAAACCGTGTCCGGCAAAACCAAATAAGATTGGTTGGCTGTTCACAATTTGAAATTTAAATCGCCAAGCCCCATAACCATCAATAACGCTTTTATCTCATCGGTATCTGATAATAAGCTCTTAACCCATTTTGAAAAATCCAGAAATAAGGAGATTGTTATGGCTATGGTGAAAATTTATACCACACCGACTTGCCCCTATTGTATGCAAGCTAAAATGCTATTAAAAAACAAAGGTCAAGCATTTGAAGAAGTTAACATGTATGATGTGACCACAGAGGAACGTCAGGCATTGGCGCAAAAAACCAATAATTACCGCACTGTACCGCAAATTTTTATTGGCGATAATTTTATTGGTGGTTATGACCAACTCGCTGGTCTTGAGCGTCAAGGCAAACTTGATGGTTTATTAGCGGATTAACCGTTAACAGAGTAAAAAACTTTACTAGAACTTTATTAGATAAATAACCCCCATTATAAATACAGTTGATAGTTTTTAAACAAAGTTAAAGCTGTCATATTGTTATAATCCACGTAAAAACAGTCAATTGAGGACACTATCATGGCAGACGAACAAAACTTACCACAACTGGCGCTAGAACGTATCTATGTAAAAGATATGTCATTAGAAGTACCGGGTGCAGATGTATTTACCCGTGAATGGCAACCAGAGCTTGATATCAACCTATCAAGTGCCGCTGAAAAATTGGACGATGACCACTACCAAGTGATATTAACCGTTAATGTGACTGCCAATAACGGTGGTGAAACCGCATTTATCGCAGAGGTACACCAAGCAGGCATCTTTATGTTGCAAAATATCCCTGAAGAACAATTGGGCGCAATTTTAGGTGCGTATTGTCCAAACGTATTGTTCCCTTATGCCCGTGAAGTGGTCAGTGACATTGTGACCCGTGGTAGCTTCCCACAATTGTTACTTGCGCCAGTCAATTTTGACCAAGCCTATCAACAAACGCTTGAGCAAGGTAACTAATTTTTTTTAAAGTTAACTATTTTAAAGCTAACTAATTTTCATTAGCAAAAATTAAGAGCAGGATAACCCCTGCTCTTTTTTTATGTAAATTTAAGCTAAATCGCTAGAACTTGGGCCTGTGGCATAGTGACCAAATAGCAGTGAGCAGCTATGACGGCTGGGAAGGCATGGGTGCTTTGCTGATAATCCTGCAGCGCTTGATAAAGTTGTGTCGCTCGTTCAAGGTGTGTGATAATCATGGGGTTTTCCAATCTTAACCAATTGGGCTCATATGGATTAAAGCATAAATAATTAAAACGACAAACCGATTAATCAAATAGACATAGGTAGCAAATGATGTTGAATCCAGCAGCGATGAGCGAAGTATCCAATCCGTGCCGTGTGGCGTGTGTCACAGGTGGCGCCAAACGAATTGGTCGGGCGCTTGTGCTGGCACTGCACCAAGCCAATTATAATATCATTATCCATTACCACACCAGTGAATCAGAAGCCATGGAACTTGTTGATTACTGTAATGCCATTCGCCCACAATCAGCAAAAAGCGTGCAAGGGGATTTAGAGAACTTTGAAACGTTGCCACAATTGACTTGGTGCATAATCAACAGTTTTGGTCGATTGGATTGTTTGGTTCATAATGCCTCACGGTTTTACCCGACGCCCTTTGGTCAAATCTCTCAGCAAGACTGGCAAAATTTATTTTTGACCAATGCGCAAACCCCGTTATTTATCAGCCAATATTTATACCCTTATCTAAAAAAATCGCAAGGCTGCATTATCAGCATTTTGGACATTCACGCCAATGGCAAGCCATTTGGGGGCTATACAGTCTATAACATGGCAAAAGCCGCGCACCAAATGATGGTGCAGTCGCTAGCAATCGAACTAGCGCCCGATATCCGCGTCAATGGTATCGCGCCGGGTATTAACATTTTACCCATAGAGGGCTCTGAGCAAGCGCTCACCGCTGAAACGATTGACAAAATCTGCCGCGCCGTACCGTTAAAAAGAATTGGCACACCGCAAGATATCGCGCAAGTGGCGGTATTTTTGGCAGCTGCCCCGTATATCACAGGGCAGATTATTGCAGTGGATGGCGGGCGTGGTTTGACTTTAGCTGGTAATGAAAGCAGGTAATAACAGCAGGCAGCCAGAGCAGGTAAAGTACCCAATTAACCGCAACGCAGCAAACTTTTAAAGTTTTAAATAACGCTTAATGCTGTTTTTTAAGTAATTCCATTAATTCTGCTGGAATGTCATCCTCATTGCTGGAACCATTTTGATTAGCACTATCATTGTTTTGGTCAAAGTTTTGTGACGTGGGTAGCTCGGTCAAAGCCTCTTGGGGTTGTCTTTCGCCTAGGGTCACATTGACGCTGCTTTGCGCTTTATTACGCATCACTTGTAGATTGACCACACTGTTGGGTGCTTTACGTGCGACCATTTGAATCAGTGTATTGGCATCATCGACAGGTTTATTATCCATTGCGGTGATGATATCCCCTTTTTGCAAGCCCGCTTTGGCGGCAGGACCATCGGGCATCACGCTCATCACTTCAACGCCCTGCGTGTCATCACTGAGTTTGGTTGGGTCTTTCATCGAACTTTGTAATTCAATCCCAAGCCAGCCGCGGCGCACTTTACCATCTTTAATAATGCCATTCATCACAAGCTTGACAATCTCGGTAGGAATCGCAAACCCAATCCCCATTGAGCCGCCTGAGCGTGAAAAAATCGCGGTGTTGATACCAACAAGCTGACCATAAGCATCAACCAGCGCACCCCCTGAGTTACCGGGATTGATAGCGGCATCGGTTTGGATAAAATCTTCCACCGTGTTAATACCCAGTCCCGTGCGCCCCGTTGCCGAGATAATACCTTGGGTAACGGTTTGACCGACCCCAAACGGGTTGCCAATTGCCAACACCACATCGCCCACTTGGGTCGACTGTTCACGAAATCCTAAGGGTCTCAGCCCTGTCAAATCAACCTTAATCACCGCCAAATCACTTTCCACATCGTTGCCGATGACTTTTGCGGTTGCCTTGCGGCCATCATTGAGCATCACGATAATGTTATCGGCTTTGGAAATCACATGCGAGTTGGTGACGATATAGCCATCTTGCGAAATAATGACACCCGAGCCTAAATTGGTATTATCGCTTTCGCCATTGGGGATACCGTGATATTCAAAATAGCGGCGCATCATCGGGTCATTCATATAGGGATGCTCCTCGATTTTTTGCGTGGTATAGATATTGACGACTGACTGGGCAGCGACTGCGACAGCATTGTGATAAGAGGCCACCGCAGCATTTGGATTGTCACCGAGTTTTTTGGTATCGACAGGCTCAGATTTGGGCGGCTGCCAACTGGGCTGACTGGCTACCACCGCTTGATTTTTTTGCCAAGGCAGCTGTGGCTTGGTCATCATCCACAAGCCCGCCAACAGCACTAGTAGTAACAAAATCCAGGGTAGTATTAGAGTAAATTTGTTAGGTTTACGATACGTAGGCGGCAAAACAGGTGGGGTTTCCAAAGGCTTGTCTGAACGGGGGTCTGTCATAGTCAACGTTTCTCAACGATAGGTCAGAAAATAGACGGGTTTGAGCGAAAAATACAGTTTAGTCTAACACTGATTATTTGGTGAGTTGAGCCGATTTTTTATTAGTTTTGTTTCAAAAGATATCTTTGATATTACTGGCTTCAATGCGGGTTGCATTATCATGAAAAAACCGCAGTCACCATAATGACTGCGGTTTTGAAAGCTATCGCTGTATTGGTATTTTTTAGACGTCTTTGCGACGCATATGCGGAAACAAAATAACATCACGAATACTCGGTGCATTGGTAAATAACATCACCAAACGGTCAATACCGATGCCCTCGCCTGCAGTCGGTGGCAAGCCATAGGACAATGCTTCGATAAACTCTGCATCATAATGCATCGCTTCGTCATCGCCTGCGTCTTTCTCAGCCACTTGTTGTTTAAACCGCTCGGCTTGGTCGATTGGGTCATTGAGTTCGCTAAAGCCGTTGGCAATTTCACGCCCGCCAATAAATAGTTCAAAACGGTCAGTAATTTCGCTATTGTCATCGTTACGGCGTGCTAGCGGTGAGGTTTCGGCAGGATATTCTGTGACGAAGGTTGGTTGGCGCAGTTTGGTTTCTGCAGTTTCTTCAAAGATAATGGTTTGCAGTTTGCCAATCCCAAAGATGTCTTTAACGTCTTGTTTGAGTACGTTTTTGGCATAATCCGCTAGATAATCACGGTCTGCGATTTTGCTCATGTCAAAGTTATCCGCGTATTTTTCAATCGCTTTGGTCATTGGCAAGCGTTCAAATGGCGCTTTAAAACTAATTGCTTCACCTTGATAATCAATCTCCGTGGTACCTAAAATATCGTTTGCCAGTTTTTCAAACATATTTTCGGTCAGTTTCATCAAATCTTCGTAATCGGCATAGGCTTGATAAAACTCAATCATGGTAAATTCTGGGTTGTGACGCGCCGATACCCCTTCGTTACGAAAATTACGGTTAATCTCAAACACACGCTCAAAACCACCCACGACTAGACGTTTTAAGTACAGCTCTGGCGCAATGCGTAAAAAAAGCGGCATATCAAGCGCATTGTGATGGGTGACAAATGGACGAGCCACCGCACCGCCTGGAATGACGTGCATCATCGGGGTTTCAACTTCCATGTAACGCTCATTTAGCATATACTCACGAATACCAGCAATGACTTTACTACGGATAATAAAGGCGTTACGGCTGTCTTCATTGGTCATCAGGTCAAGATGACGGCTACGATAGCGAGCCTCAGTATCGCTTAACCCATGGAATTTGTCTGGCAGCGGGCGTAATGATTTGGTTAATAACTGTACTTCGGTGGCGTGCACAGATAATTCACCGGTGTTGGTACGAAATACATAACCTGTCACACCAATAATGTCACCGATATCCCATGTTTTAAAGTCATTATAAATCTCTTCGCCCAAGTCGTTTTTGCTGACATAGGCTTGGATACGACCTGTCATGTCGGCAATGGTGACAAAGCTGGCTTTACCCATCACCCGTTTGAGCATGATACGACCGGCGACAGTCACCATGACTTTATCGCTGTTTGCTAATGTTTCTTTGTCTTTATCGGCAAATTGCTGCTGCAAGTCTTGGGCATATTCTTTGCGTTTGAATTGGTTTGGGTAAGGGTTTTTACCTGCTTGTTTGATTAAATCTAATTTGCTGTGACGTTGTTTGATAAGTTCGTTGACGTCTTCGGCTGGATGTTCGTTTTCGGAAGTTTGCGATTGGTTTGACATGATATTACCTTTTATTTAAAAACTAAACAATTTTAATAATTTGTCAGCTAAGGATGTGCCTTTATCGTCTTGAATGGACACGTCTAAATCCACTGACCAAACGGTGAAATAGCCAAACTGCCCTTTTTTGGTTTCACCGCCCGCTTGTTTACCTTTTTCCGTTAAGAAAATATTTTTACCTTTGGTTTCGATATACCCTAATTGCTCTAATTTTTCGCTTAACTCATTCGACTTTATACCGAGCTTATCGGCAAGTTTACTGATAGTTAATTTGTCAAAATTGCGTGGTTTTTTTGGCTCACTTGCCAGCTCGTTTTTCGGCGATTCGCTTGGCTGAATTTCGACTTTTTTGGGTGCTACTTTATCGGCAGATACTTTGATTTCTTCACTAATGCGGATAATGCGTTGCACTTCTTCGTAAGTGTCGGCATATAGCTGGCTATCGCTATCACGACTAATCAATACGCCCATTTCATTATTATTGACTTGGCTAAATTCGTAAAGATTTAAGCTAGTGATAATACATTCATTTTCATTCAGATAGCATTTGGCGTGTAAATTTTTGCAAAAACTGGTACGCACGAAATCCAATTCTTTTAGCCAATTAATCTCTTCGGGCTGTAAATCACTTTTACCATATACAATGCGAATATCAATTTTTAGGCGATTTTTGTCTTCGAGTAATTCTTTAACTCGTTCATTGAGCTTTAGATAAGGGCTAATCAAAATAAGGCGGTCGGAAGCCTTCTTTATCATTTCTTCAAGATGATATGTCGTGCCACTGGTATTTAAAAATTTTGCCATCTTATTCTTCCCCACTGACACTCGCCATCAAATCCGCCTGATGTTCACGCAGTAAGCTATCTAAAAGTTCATCCAAATCGCCTTGCATAATGGCATCGAGTTTGTACAAGGTTAAATTAATACGGTGGTCGGTCATCCGCCCTTGGGGAAAATTATAAGTGCGAATGCGCTCCGAGCGGTCACCACTACCGACCAAATTTCGACGCATATCACTTGACGCATCGATTTGTTTTTGTACTTTTTCTTGCTGAATTTTGGATACCAACATTTTCATGGCTTTATCGCGGTTGGCGTGTTGGCTACGCTCTTGCTGACACTCGACCACCGTGCCTGTTGGAATATGGGTAATACGCACCGCAGAGTCGGTTTTATTGATGTGCTGACCACCTGCCCCACTGGCACGATAAGTATCGATACGCAAGTCGGCAGGGTTGATATCGACGGTATCATCAATCTCAACCTCTGGCATCACCGCGACCGTGCAAGCCGAAGTATGCACCCGTCCTTGGCTTTCAGTCTCTGGCACCCGTTGCACCCGGTGTGCGCCCGACTCAAATTTTAAGCGGCCATACACACCCGTGCCCGATACACGGCTGATGATTTCTTTATAGCCGCCATGCTCACCTTCGTTCTCAGACAATACTTCCACTGTCCAACCTTGGGTTGCCGCATAACGCTCATACATACGGAACAAATCCCCGCTAAAAATCGCCGCTTCATCGCCGCCCGTCCCTGCTCGAATCTCTAAGAAGGCAGGCACTTTATCATTCGGGTCTTTAGGCAGCATCATCACATTGAGCACGTCTTCAAGCTCATTGATGGTGTCTTTGGCGGCTTGGATTTCTTCTTGCGCCATTTCTTTCATGTCGCCATCGCCCATTGAATCTGACAGCATTTCTTCAGCGGTTGCCAAATCTTCTTCCGCTTGGCGGTATTTGCCCCAGACATCGACCAATGCGGATAAATCACTGTGCTCAACCGATAATTCACGAAATTTTTTGTTGTCATTCATGGTTTCTGGCTCAGACAGCATGGCGGTGACTTCTTCGAAACGGTCAGACATTTGGTCAAGGCGAAAACGTAAAGATTCTTTCATAATGATGGCTTAAAAGTTTTGGCTTAATTTAGGGCTTAAAAATAAAAATGGCAAAATAATCGGATATTTTGCCACATTTTGGGGGGATTTGCATGGGTTTCGTGAGAGACAATAAAAAGCTTAGACTTTTTTGACCAACACACCCCCAATTGAGTAACCTGCGCCAAACGAGCAAATCACCCCCAAATCACCTGACTGCATATTTTCTTGGTGCTTGTGAAACACAATCATAGGGCTGGCTGAGCTGGTATTGGCATATTCTGCTAGCACCATGGGCGCGATTGATTTATCCGCTTCTTTGCCCAACACGGTGCGTAAAATCAAATCAATCATGTTGGCATTGGCTTGGTGCAGCCACATTTTTTTGAGCTGTTGTGGCTCAATGTGGTTTTTATGGAGCAGTTCAAGGATTAAATTGGACACGGCAGGACACACTTCACGAAATACTTTGCGACCTTCTTGCAAGAACAATTTGTCAGTCACAGGCGCGTCGATATCAGGATACATCGGCGTGCCAGCGGCTAAGAATTCACTGCGATCCAAAAAGCCGTATTCATTTTTAATATTGGTCGAAAACTGGGTAAACAGATGACTGTCTAAGATTTCATAGCCTTTAGGTGTGGCGAGCTCTTCGATAATCGTCGCCGTTGCCACATCCCCAAAGATAAAGTGGCTGTCACGGTTGCGCCAGTTGAGGTGCGCTGAAGTGATTTCGATATTGACCATGGCGACACGTTTGGCGGTGCCAGATTTGATCAGACCGACCGCTTGGGCGATACCAAAGGTTGCTGCGCTACAGGCGACGTTCATATCAAAGCCAAAACCGCCTTGCATACCAATATATTGTTGGATTTCAATGGCGATGGCAGGATACACGCGCTGGAAGTTTGAACAAGCAACAATAATACCGTCTAAGTCTTTACCTTGTAGACCCGCATTGTCCAGTGCTTGTTTGAGCGCATCTATTCCCATTTCTGCCATGATGGACATCTCTTCGCCAAGCTTGCGATAAGGAATCACAGGTGCCATGATATCTGGGTTCAAAATTCCGTCTTTTTCCATCACATAGCGGGATTTGATACCTGAGGCTTTTTCGATAAATTCAGCCGTCGAATGCACGAGTGCTGTCTTCTCACCACGGGCGATGGCATCGGCATTTTTTGCATTATAGTTGTCAACGTATTGGTTGAAAGTAGCGACCAACTCTTCGTTACTGATGCTGTAAGGCGGGGTATATAATCCTGTGGCAGTGATACAAATACTCATATTAGGATTCCTTTTCTAAACGTAAAACGGCAAGGTAATCATCTAGCTGTCGCCATCAATAATGATGCCGCGGTGCATGCCATCAGGGATGGTATTGAACAGATAGATGATTAAAAATAGGGGTGTGGCTTATTATGCCTTGAAAATAGCGATAATGCGATAACTATGTTACAAATTATTTCATAGCCTTAAAAGTACAGAAAACAAAGGCGAGGGTTTTTTGCAACCATACACTCCATACTACTGTATCCCTGCTACTTTCTCAGTCAATTGGTACTGCGATAAAGCACTACTTGGTTAAACTGCTTGGCTTCATCCATATCGGGCAAAGTGGTTGTGTTATCCAACGTCGTTACCTTGTGGTAGCGCGGGTGAGCAAAATTTTTGACGCGGCTATCAGCCACCCAAACCTCATGCGCGTATTGTAAGAACACATCTAATAACGGCAAGTTGGCTTTGTCATACAGCACATCCGCAACCAACAGCACATCGACCTTATCCATGCCCAATTGCTGTTTTAACTCAAATAAATTATCTAGCAGCTGAGCCGTTACCCCATTTAATTGCGCATTGGCTTGGCAGCTAGTTAGGCTCACGCTATCAATATCACAGCAAATGACTCGTTTGGCACCGGCCATTTTTGCGGCAACACCGACAATTCCCGACCCTGCGCCAAAATCCATTACCACTTTATTGCGCACCATCTGTGGCTGCTGCAAAATATACTGCGCCAATACTTGCCCGGACGCCCATGCAAACACCCAATATGGACAATTCTTCCACAGATTTTCTATCACCGCTGGCGTCAAATCTTCATGGCAAAAATCTGCATCAATGAGCCATAAATAAAAAGGTTGATTCACCGTAGATAATAACGGCACGTATGTCTTGGCAAGATTAGCGCTAGGCAACACTTGCTGCAATGCGGTAATCAGTTGATTGAAAACGGTTGATGGGTCAGAAGCATTGGATGGCTTTGAAATTTTATAAGGAGAAGTTTTATAAGCGGAAGTTTTAGCATCAGTCACGTAAAGATTTCCAATCATGGTGAAAAAATGAATACAAAAAAATGTACAAAAAAAAGGAAGCTTTAAACACTTCCTTTTTTAATTCAAACCCATTATTTTGCTGCTGCTTTTTCTGCCGCTTCTACCGTTTGACGGATAAGTGTATTGATGGTCATTGGACCTACGCCACCTGGCACTGGGGTATAGCTTGAGGCAATAGCTTCGATACCTGTCAGCTCAATATCACCCACGCCACCGCTCGTACCGTCCGCATGGGTGCGCGGATGAAACCCTGCATCCACCACCACGGCGCCCGATTTAATCCAATCTTTTTTGATAAGTTCTGGTTTGCCGACAGCACCCACCACGATATCCGCTTGTTTGACCAATTCTGCCAAGTTTTGGGTACGTGAGTGGCAAATGGTCACGGTACAGTTGGCATTTAATAGCATCATAGCCATCGGTTTACCCAAAATCGCGCTACGACCCACGACCACCGCATGCTTACCAGCAAGCTCAACGCCGTTTTTTTCCAATAAATACATAATGCCTTGCGGGGTGCAAGAACCATACGCAGGCTCGCCCATCGCCATATTGCCAAAGCCCAAACAAGTCACGCCATCCACATCTTTTGCCAGCGCAATGGCATCAAAACAGGCTCGCTCATCAATTTGGCTGGGCACAGGGTGTTGTAGCAAAATCCCATGCACGTCTGGATTGTTGTTAAGCTCGGCAATTTTTGCCAATAGCTGCTCGGTGGTGGTAGCTTGTGGCATGGCAACTTTTAACGAATCCATACCCACACGTTGACAGGCATTGCCTTTCATTTTGACATAAGTTGCGGAGGCAGGATCATCACCCACCAGAATCGTTGCCAAAATCGGCGTGCGTCCAGAGTCTTGTTTTAACTTGGCAACCCGCTCGGCAAGTTCAGCTTCCATTTGTTTGGCATACGCTTTGCCATCTAACACTGTCGCAGTCATGGTGGTTCCTCAATCAATAACGAATCGGTCAACAAAAAGTCGGTTAGCAAAAAATTTGCGTTATTTTAACCGATTTTGCGGTGTGATAACATCCATTGAAAATGTTTAACCGCTAAATTAGTGCTCAAATACCCTTCACAATCCTTCATTACATCGCTCAAATGGCTAAAAAAGTCCTTGCACTTTTAAAAATTTTTGCTATCATAGCAAACCTAAATGAAATGGCTGGGTAGCACAGTGGCCATGCATCGGATTGCAAATCCGCGGACGCCGGTTCGATTCCGGCCTCAGCCTCCATTTTCATTTTGCGGTACTATTATTTTTTTATTATGGGTGTTTTGTTATTATGAGTGAGCGATAAACGCGAAAAAATATCGTAAAAAACTGCTTGCAAAGTTAACAAAACTGATTATAATAGCACCCACTTCTGACACAGACACCACACGACGCCAAGCGTCAGTGCTGTGACTACCCTGCCCGGGTGGTGAAATTGGTAGACACAAGGGATTTAAAATCCCTCGCTCTTACGAGCGTGCCGGTTCAAGTCCGGCCCCGGGCACCATTGATTAAGCCTAAACTTTTACGTTTAGGCTTTTTTGTTGCTGGTTATTTTTTAACTTTTACTTATTGTGTTTCAAATAATGTCTCGCTGCCTAAGTTAACGGCACCACTCTCATCACTTCTTCAAACGTCGTCACCCCTTCAGCAATTTTTTTCGCGCCTGCCAGTCTTAACGGCTGCAACCCATCTTGGTAGGCTTTTTGCGCGATTTGCGACAAGTCAGCGCCTTCGCTAATCAATTTTTTAAGCGCATTACTGAGCACCATGATTTCATACAACCCCACTCGCCCGAGATAACCAGTGTTACGGCAATGTTCACAGCCAACGGCATGATTGATGGTATCTGGGGCGGCGGCTGTCCAAGGACTGACTAACGCCTGCCAAGTCTGCTGCTCAATGTCATTCATGGGCTTATTGGATTTGCAATGTGGGCAAAGGGTACGCACCAAACGCTGTGCCATGATGCCCAAGATGGTCGCTGAGGTTAAAAACGGCGCAACGCCCAAATCATGCAGCCTTGTTAACGAACTGGGTGCATCATTGGTATGTAAGGTCGATAACACCAAGTGCCCAGTCAGCGAGGCTTGTACTGCCATTTCTGCGGTTTCGGTATCGCGAATCTCGCCAATCATGATGATATCGGGGTCTTGACGCATCAACGAGCGAATACCGTCAGCAAAGGTCAAATCAATATTGTTTTGAATTTGCATTTGGTTAAACGATGGCTCCACCATCTCAATGGGGTCTTCGATGGTACAGACATTGACTTCTTCTGTCGCCAGTTTTTTGAGGGTGCTGTACAGCGTCGTGGTTTTACCCGAGCCTGTCGGACCTGTGACCAAAATAATGCCATTGGCTTTACCGGTCATGTCATCCCATTTTTGCAAATCCCGCCCTGTCAGCCCCAATTGCTCAAAAGAGCGCACCAGTACTTCTGGGTCGAATACTCGCATCACCAATTTTTCGCCAAACGCAGTCGGCAGCGTCGATAAGCGCAGCTCAGTTTCTTGACCTTTGGGGGTACGGGTTTTGAGCCGTCCGTCTTGCGGTTTACGTTTTTCAGCGACATTGAGTCTTGCTAAAATTTTTATCCGAGCCACTACCGCGGTCATAATCCCAGTCGGCATTTGATAAACGGTATGTAAAATACCATCGATACGAAAACGCACGTTGCTTTTATCTCGGCGCGGCTCTAAGTGAATATCACTGGCACGTTGGTCAAAAGCGTACTGTAATAACCAATCGACAATTTTGACGATGTGTTGGTCATTGGCATCGGGATTTTCAATATTGGCGGCATTGCCCAGTTGTAATAACGCTTCGACATTGGTGATATCGGCATCCGCGCGTTTTTGCTGATGGTTTGCCCCCGCAATGGCTTTAGTCACTTGATAAAATTCTTGGCGATAGCGGTTGATTTGTTCGGGACTGATTAATACGGTTTTGATTTTTTTGGGCGACACGATATGCGCAATATTGAGCTGCCAATCTTGATAAAATGGCTGGTCAGTACCGATTTCCACCGTATCTTGGGTGACGGCGACTGGCAAAATGTGCTGCGAGCGCGCATATTCAAATGACATAATCGATGTCACTGAGGGCACATCGGTTTTCAGCGGGTCAATACGTACATAATCAATGCCGGCTTTTTGTGCCAACCAGCGATTAAGCTGGTCCAGACTGAGCGCCATGTGCGTGGTTTTATCGACCAGATGAAAGCCTGCAATCACTTGCAAGGGATGCAAGGTTTTGCGGTTATGGGTCATCACCAAATTATAATCACGTTGGTCAATGATGCCATCTTTTAGCAGTTCATCAAGACACCAACGGGTATCAATTATCATTGAAAAAGCATTGGAGAGCATAGGGTTTCCAAAACGATTGCGCCCATAGAATAGCAATTAGGGACAATTAGGGGCAATCGGGTTAAAGGATTAAAATTATCATAAAAATGAGTAAAATAAATCACCACGCTATCCATCGGTATGGCTGGGCAACCTATATCGACAATGACAATATAGTATCAACAATAGTATCGACCACATGGTATCCACAATATGAGCAAAAATGTAAGGGCGATTACTGGTATAGTCCTTTGCCATCAAATCGGTGCAACCGCAAAAAATACAGCCCAGATAAAATCGTCATGATACCCAATATGATAAAACTGTATGAAAACGCGGTTTGCATCTGTGCCAGCGAGGCGCGAGCGGGCGTCAGTAAATGTAACAGCATCGCCCCAAAGCCAATCCCAAAACTAATCGCCAATTGCTGATTGACGGATAATAAACTATTGCCACTACTGGTTTGACTTGGGCGAAGCCGTGCGATACTGATGGTGTTCATCGTGCTAAATTGTAGCGAATTACACGCCCCCATAAAAGTCAAAAATGGCACACTTAGCCAAATCGGCGTGGTTTGATTGAGTTGTGATAGCAGCATGATATTAACGCCTATCAACAAGGTGTTGCCCACCAATGTTCTACGATAGCCAAATCGCTTCACAATACGCGTGACCAGCGGCTTGGTTAACAGCGCGCCCACCGCAATCGGTGCCAACATCCAACCCGCTTGTGACGGCGAATAGCCCAGCACCACTTGTAGCAGTAGCGGCAGTAAAAAAGGAATCGCACTCATCCCCAAACGGGTTAGCAAATTGCCAACGATGCCCACGCGAAAGGTACGCACTTGAAACAAATCCAAGCCAAATAGCGGTTGTTGTCCATTACGCGATTCTGAGTATTTGGCGTGATAATAATAGCCAATAAGCAGCATAATCGCCAATAAAGCAACCATCACGGGAAAAACCGCTGAAGCCAGATTATCGGCATGAATGTTATTGGCAAATTCGAGCGCAAAGGTAAAGCTTGCCATCGCGCCACCGAACAGCAAAAATCCAAGCAAATCCATGCTAGGATTGCGCTGTAGATAGTTGGGCATCAGTTTCCACCCTGCCCACATCCCCAATGCCCCCATGGGAATATTAATCAAAAAAATCCAATGCCAGCTTGCAAGCTCCACCAAATACCCCCCGACCAAAGGTCCAATCACGGGCGCAATCATCGCAGGCATCACCGCATAATTCATCACCGACAGCAGACGCTCTCGTGGATAGCTTTTAATCAGCGTTAACTTGCCCACAGGCATGAGCATCGCACCGCCCAATCCTTGCACCACACGAGAAAAAATTAGGCTATTGAGTGTTGGTGACATCGCACACATCATCGAGCCTGCGGTAAACACGCCAATCGCCACCATAAAGGTGGTCTTAGTGCCATACTTATCGGCAATAAAACCACTAATCGGGGTAAAAATTGCCAAAGTGAGCGCATAGCTAATCACTGTCCACTGCATTGATAACGCAGGCTGATTTAAATCATGCGCCATCGCAGGCAAAGCGGTATTGAGCACCGTTGAGTCTAAGATTTGCATAAACAAAGCGATTGCCACCACGATTGGCAAATATTTGGTTTGCGTGGGGGTCAAGGGCGCTATAGCAAATACGTCATGCTGTGGCTTTTTGTCTTCGGTAATGATGGAATTTGGCATGGTTAACTTTTAACAATGGCTAAGGGGGCTGTAGTGAAGTGCATGTAATCAAGTAGCTATATAAGTGCTTGTTATAAAATCACTAGGGTTAAATGACTAGGGTTAAATGACTAGGATAAATTGGCTATAACCAAGCAAACTTAGGTAACAACGTTTTTCACGATAATTGTTGGCTTTCTAATGTTTTGACAGCAAACCATCTAGTTTTCACTGCTGTGCGCAATTAGGGCAGTCACATAATGATTTTGTGGTCGGCTGAAGATATTGTCTGTCGTATCATACGCTTGTATTTCGCCATTTTTCAATACCAGTATCGTTTGGCACAATGCCTTAACCACCTGCAAATCATGGCTGATAAAAATATAGCTTAAGCCAAATTTTGCTTGAATATCTCGCAATAACTCGACCATTGCCACTTGGGTGCTGCTATCAAGCGCCGATGTGGGCTCATCGAGTAACAAAATTTTGGGTTTCATCACCAATGCCCGCGCGAGTGCCACCCGCTGACGCTGACCGCCTGAAAGCTCATGCGGATAACGACTGACAAAATCTCGTGGCAACCGCACCGTCTCTAAGGCGGCTAACACGGCTTTTTCACGCGCCGTTTTTGCCATCCCTTGAATGGTTAGCCCTTCTTCAATTATCTCAAACACACTAAATCGTGGATTGATACTGGCATACGGGTCTTGAAATACCATTTGAATATCTGAGCGATACGGCAAAAAGGCTTTATTCGACAACGCTAAAACGTCCGCCATATGAGCATTGGCTGACAGCAAAATCTGACCTTGCACCTTGGCAGCATTCGCCAATAATTTGATGAGTGCCAAAGCCGTGGTGGTTTTGCCAGACCCAGACTCGCCCACTATACCCAAGGATTGCCCCTGCGCAAGGGTCAAATTTAACCCTTTGACCGCCTCAAACCATTGGGTGGTTTGACCCAATATATTGTTTTTTTGGGGGAAAGCGATGGTTAACTGCTTAACTTCCAAAACGCTGGGTGAATTGTCAATGATTGGCAAGCTTTGTCCAAAATCTTGATAAATCAATGAGCGAGTATAATCCTGCTGCGGATGGTCAAAAATTGCTTGGGTCGCTCCCTGCTCCATGACCTTGCCTTGCTGCATGACGATGAGATTGTCGCTGTAGCGTTTGACAAGGTTTAAATCATGGCTAATTAAAATCATCGCCATGCCCCGTTCATTTTTTAGCCGATGCAGTAACCGCAAAATCTCATGGCGTAAAGTCACATCTAGTGCGGTGGTTGGCTCGTCTGCGATAATAATGTCAGGGTCTTGCGCAAGTACCATCGCTATCATGATACGCTGTCGTTGTCCCCCCGAGAGCTCATGCGGATAGCGCGCAAGTTTGCTTTCAGGGTTGGCAATGTTGACTTGGGAAAGCAGCGCTAGGGTACGCTGTCGCCAGTGTTTTTTTGCCACGCCAGCTAAACTTAACGATTCGGCGATTTGTTTGCCCACTGTGTGCAAGGGGTTTAAGGCGGTCATCGGCTCTTGAAAAATCATGCCGATGCGTTTGCCACGGATTTGGCGGAAAATATTTTCGTTTTGCTTTCTGCTTTTGGAATAAGTGCTTAGGCTATCGTTTTCAATGGGTAAGTTGATGGTTTTGTCACTTTGGCTGTCTGTTAAATGGGCTTGTCCTGTTATGCTTAGGCTATTTGGTAAAAGTCCGAGTAAAGCAAGGCTTGAGATGGATTTACCGGAACCAGATTCACCGACGATGGCGAGCGTTTCGCCTGTGTGAAGGGTGTAAGATAGGTTATCGACCAGCGTTTGGGTGGCGGATTCGATGGTTAGGTTTTCGACTTTGAGTAACTCGCTCATTTATCATTTCCTTGAATGGTCGAACTTTTATCCGTATGCACGAGCGTCCCCGCCACAAAACCTGAACTCATATTTTTATCCTTTTAACTATTTATTAAAATGTGTATAATATCAAAGAATCATACACAAAGGCGAAATGATATGCGAACTAACATCATAATAGATGACAATCTAATGCAACAGACCCTACAAGCCACAGGTATTAAAACTAAAAAAGAAGCCGTCGAACAAGGGCTAAAGCTACTCTTGCAAAAAAGCCAACAACAAAAAATCCGTGACTTACGGGGCAAACTGCATTGGGAAGGCGACTTAGCCGAGATGCGTAAAACAGGTGTTGAAACGTGAACTTGCCTATCATCGCTGATACTAGTGTTTGGATAGACTATTTTAACGGTCATTCAACACCTCACACCGATTTTTTGGACACGCAACTTGAGGCAAGTAATGTGGCGATTTTTGATGTGATTTTGATGGAAATTTTGCAAGGTTTTCGCCTTGATACAGACTACAATCAAGCCAAAAATGCCCTTGATAGTTTATTATGTTACGATATTTTAAACCAACAAAATGCGATTAAATACGCTGATTATTACCGCCAATTACGCAAACAAGGCATTACCATTCGTAAAGCCAATGATGTGATGATTGCTAGTTTTTGCGTTGAACATCAATTACCCCTGTTATTTTGCGATAGGGATTTTATTCCGTTTACTCAGCATTTTGGGTTGATTTCTGCATTGAATTTTAGTTAATTCAAGACTGCCGTGGGTCAAACGCATCTCGCAGCGCTTCCCCAATAAAAATCAGCAGCGACAACATAATCGTTAAACTAAAAAACCCAGCCAAAGCGAGCCACGGTGAATCCAAATTATCTTTTCCCTGCGAAATTAGCTCCCCCAAAGACGGCGACCCTGCCGGCAAGCCATAGCCCAAATAATCGAGCGTGGTGAGTGCCGTGATATTCGCCGTCAAAATAAACGGCAACTGCGACAGACTCGACGACATCGCATTGGGCAAAATATGGCGAAACATAATCTTGGCATCTGACACCCCCATCGCTTTTGCCGACCGCACATAATCAAAATTTCTCGCTCGCAAAAACTCGGCACGCACCAAACCAACCAGTCCCATCCAGCCAAAGAGTAGCATCAGCCCAAACAACACAAACACGCTTGGGCTAAACAGACTGACCAAAATAATAATCATAAACAGCTGTGGTAGCCCGCCCCACACTTCCATCAGCCGCTGACCCACCAAATCTGTCCAGCCGCCAAAATACCCTTGCACCGCCCCTACTGCAATGCCAATGATTGACCCTGCCACCGTCAACGCCAACCCGAATAATAGCGATACACGCAAACCATACAATACCCTCGCCAGCACATCTCGACCTTGGTCGTCGGTACCGAGCCAGTTTTGGGCATTGGGCGGCGCAGGAAACGGCACATCACGACTCACACTTGGCGTTTGGTCAGCAAACGGTATCACAGGCTCAATCATATAGCCATGTTGGTTGATTAGGTCTTTGACCACAGGGTCTTGGTAATTGGTTTCGGTCTCAAACACCCCGCCAAAGGTGGTTTCGGGGTAAGACTTGACGATGGGAAAATACCAGTGATTTTGGTAATTGACCAGTATGGGCTTGTCATTGGCGATAAGGTTTGCCCCCATACAGGCAAGGAAAATCAGGCTAAACATGATGAGCGAAAAAAATCCCAACCGATTACGCCGAAAGCGGTGAATGCGGGCTTGCCAAACAGGATGTTTTATCAGCATTAGCGACCCTCAAAATCAATACGGGGATCAATGAGATGATAAGTTACATCACTTATCAACTGCAAAATCAGCCCCATCAAGGTAAAAATAAACAACGTGCCAAAAATCACCGGATAATCGCGTTGCCCAATCGCTTCAAACCCCAGTCGTCCCAAACCATCCAAGTTAAAAATTACTTCAATCAAAAAATTGCCGGTAAAAAATATTCCTACAATCGCCGACGGCAAGCCTGCAATAATAATCATCATCGCATTGCGAAATACATGACCGTATAGCACTTTTTTTTCGCTTAACCCTTTACTGCGAGCCGTCAGCACGTATTGTTTGTTCAATTCTTCCATAAAACTGAACTTGGTCAAATACGCGAGTCCCGCAAACCCGCCAATCGTGCTTGCCGTGATGGGTAATGCCAAATGCCAAAAATAATCTTTGATTTTGCCAAACGTGGACAGCTTATCAAAATTCTCACTCACCAAGCCTTGCAGCGGAAAAATCTGCCAATAACTCCCCCCTGCCAACATCACCAGTAACACCACCGCAAGCACAAACACAGGCACGGCATAACTCACCGCAAGCAGCAACGCGGTGGTTTTATCCATCAGTGAATTATGGCGTCTGGCTTTGGCAATCCCCAGCGGCACAGCGATTAAATAAATCAGTAGCGTACTCCAAAGCCCTAGCGAAATCGACACGGGCATTTTATCCAAAATCAGCTGCGCCACAGGTTTACCTTTAAAAAATGAGGTACCAAAATCGCCCTTGGCATAGCTTGTCAGCATGAGCCAAAACCGCTCGGGCGCGGATTTATCAAAGCCGTATTGTTTTTTAATAGCCTCGACCATGTCTGGCGATAAACCCCGACTGCCTTGATATGACGTAGGGGCAATTTGGGTTTGGGTTGAGCTGTGTTTTTGTTCTGCTTCAATTTGGGATATTTTTTGCTCGACAGGACCGCCAGGGGCAGATTGGACAATGGCAAAATTGGTGAGCAGAATCAAAAACAAGGTGGGGATGATTAATAACAGCCGTTTAACAATATATTTGCCCATGGTTATCCCTCATTGTTATCTCTCATTATTAGCCTTAATTGTTAGCCTTAAAAGTTATTTTTTAGTTGACGTAAAGCTTTAAATATCTCAAACGGGCTGTCATCCTCAATGCCTGTCTGCGTTTGTACGGTTTTTATCATTTCATCACTGGGTGCAATCACCGCACGTATAAATGGATTAATGGCTTTTTCATCGGCAAGCGTGGTCGGTAAGGTTGGCGTATTTTTTTGGCGTAACTCACTGTCATGCGCTATTGCCTGTGCAATGGCTGGATTATTGGGCTCGATAAACTGGGCAAAGTTAAGATTTGACAAGGTATACTCATGGGCAGGATAAAATAGCGTTTCATCATCATGTAACTGTGCAAAACGGTCAAAGCTTTCAAACAACGTCTCAATCGTGCCGGTAAAAACACGTCCACAACCTGCGCGAAATAGCGTATCCCCACAAAAAATATGCAGACGGTTATCAAGCGTCACTAAGTACGCTAAATGATTTTCGGTATGCCCTGCCACCTGCCACACCTGCACAGGACTACCCCAAGCGGTTAATTCGCGCCCTTCAGCGACGGGGATTAACTGTGTGGCATTGATTAACGGGTGAATATTGGCATGCGCAAAAATCTGTGCGTTTGGAAACGCATTTGACAATGCTGTCACGCCGCCTATGTGGTCGCTGTGATGATGGGTTACCCATATTTGGGTGATGGTCAGATTTTCACGGTTGACAAACTCTAAAACAGGCTCAGCATCGCCAGCATCAACAATAATCACTTCGTGTGTTTCATCATTGATTATCGCCCAAATATAGTTGTCAGTGAAGGCTGGGATTGGGTGGATTTTTAGCATTGTTTTATTCCTTATTATTTTCCTAAATACTGCATGACTTGTGCTTGTTTGTCTTTGTTCGCCCACCAATAATCGATGCCGATGGCATTGCTTGGCAGCGGCCCATGCTCATAAAATTTCCAATACGCCACATTGTCAGTATGCTTGCCATAAGTGGGCACGACATAATAGCCCGCCCGTAGCAGACGGTCTAATACTTTGCTGTATAGCACAATATCGTCACGATTCTTCGACACTATGAGTTTGGCAATCACCGCATCAATGGCTTTGTTTTTGATACCTGCCGAGTTTTGGTTGCCTTTTTCGTCTGCGGCTTGTGAGCCCCACATATAGGTTTGCTCGGCGCCAGGTGACAAACTTTGGGCAAACATATCGACAATCATGTCGTAGTCGTATCTGCGAGTGCGCTCTAGGTACTGGGGGACATCGGCTTGGCGAAAGCTGGCATCAAAACCGAGACGTTGCAGGTTACGTAAAAAAGGCAACACAATGCGCGCATTCTTGTCATCAGTGGATAAAAATTCCAGTTTGGCGGGCTGACCATTGGGCTGATATAGCTTCATATTTTGGTATTTGAAACCCGCTTGCAGCAGCAATTCACGCGCTTTTAATAAGTTATCTCGATTAAATCCGTCGCCAGTTGATTTGGGGGCTTGCCAATCGCTTAAAACAGCCTGTCTTTGAATAGGCTCAAGGTCAGGTAATAGCGGATTGATAACCGCCAGCTCTTGGGGCGTTGGTCTGCCCGTTGCCGCAAGCGCTGACCCATGAAAAAAACTTTGCAAGCGTTCATACTGCCCATAAAACATGGTTTTATTGAGCCATTCAAAATCATACGCCAGTGTCATCGCTTGGCGCACCCGAATGTCTTGAAAAATCGGTCGGCGCAAATTCATCACAATCGCTTGCATCGGTACGGGATTGTTATTGGCGATTTGCGCTTTTATGATCATGCCTGCTTTGACGGCAGGAAAGTTATAACCCGTTGCCCATGTCCGCGCTTTGTTTTCGACACGGAAAAAATATTCGCCGGATTTAAAGCCTTCAAATGCCACTTCGGGGTTTTGATAATACACATATTTAATTTGGTCAAAATTATAGCGACCGACATTCACCAACACGCCTGCATCAGGTTTGGCGCCCCAATAATTGGGGTCACGCACATAAGTAATGGCGCGTCCTGCATCGATTGTACCGACTTTATACGCGCCACTGCCCATCAGTGGCGTCAGTCCGACTTTATCAAAATAGCCATCAATCGATTTTTTTGACCAAATCGGCATTTGCGCGACGGTCAGTTTGATTTCTTGGTTGTCTTTGGACTTAAAAATAAATTTGACGGTTTGTCGATCTATGACTTGCGTTTCTTTGACATCGGATAGATAGCTACGCATACTCATCACGCCTTTTGTCAGCAGTGCATCCATACTGGCTTTGACATCTTGCGCCGTCACAGGCGTGCCATCCCAAAAATAGGCTTTGGGGTTGATGTGATAGATAACCCAGCTAGGGTCATCTGGGTCATAAGTGACTTTATCCGCCAGTAGTGGGTACTGCACAAACGCTTCAGACAGCGAGCCTGTCATCAAACTTTCAAACAAATAATCGGTGCCGGTCACAGGTGTACCGACATCAATCCATTTATTAATACTGTCAAAAGTGCCGATGGCAGATAGGCTCAACACACCGCCTTTGGGGGCGTTGGGATTGGCATAGGGTAAATGAGAAACATTGGCAAATTGCGCGGTGCTGTTGTGAGCGATAGACGTGTCAGTGATGATAGCGGTATTGGCAGCGGACGTGACCACTAACAAGCCCAGCACCCAGCATTTTTTGCCAAATGTCTGGCGAGTGACTACCCTCATCCAGTGGGCTGGTTTTATCGCCCTGTTTTTTTTCACTTGCATCCCCCTGACCCCTTCACCTATTTTTCAAAAAACCTTGGTATTGCCAGCTGTTATCCCTCATATGCCCCACACCCGCTAACTATAAAAAAGACTTAACAAGCATTTTATGTTAAGTCTTAATGTAGCACGATTGTTAAATCTTTTTATACGCTAGTTTGTTCAAACTGCTGCATAAATTTGATTAACTTTTCAACGGTCGCCAAATCAATCGCGTTATAAATACTGGCGCGCATACCGCCCACTGTACGGTGCCCTTTAAGATTCAACAATCCGGCTTCGTCAGCTTTAGCCAAGAAGGTTTTATCAAGTTGACTATCTGCCAAGGTAAAGGGTACATTCATGATTGAGCGGTTGTCTTTGTTGACAGGGTTTTGATAAAAATCGCTTTGGTCGATAAATTCATACAGCTTTTGCGCTTTTAACAAATTTTGTTGATAAATTGCCTCGACACCCCCTTGCTCAAGCAACCATTCAAACACCAAACCTGCCAAATACCAAGCAAAAGTTGCTGGGGTATTGACCATCGAATCATTGTCGGCTTGGTTTTTATAGTCCAAGATACTTGGGCAAACCAAGTTGGCATGACCGATCAAATCATCACGGACAATCACAAGCGTCAAACCCGCAGGACCGATATTTTTTTGCGCCCCTGCATAAATCAGTCCAAATTTTGATACCTCTATTGGGCTAGATAGGATGCAAGATGACATGTCCGCCACGATGGGTACATTGACCGCTGGCACATCAAACATCGCCAAGCCATTAATGGTCTCATTGGGGCAGTAATGAAAATAATCGGCGTTGTCATTAAGTTGCCAGCTATCACGTGGGGGCACAGTGGTATAGTTGCTGTCTTTGGCAGAAGCGACGACATTGATTTTGCCTAGCCCTGCTTGCTCATAGCATTTGGCTTCGCTGATGGCTTTTTTTGACCAAATGCCAGTGTCTAAATAATCAGCTTCCCCTTTGAGTAAATTCAAAGGAATGGCTGAAAACTGCAGGCTTGCGCCACCTTGCAAAAATAGCACTTTATAATTGTCAGGAATGTTCATGAGCTTTCGCAAATCCTGCTCGGCTTTTGAGGCAATGCCCATAAATTCACTGCTACGGTGGCTCATCTCCATCACCGACATGCCTGAGCCATGCCAATTTAACAATTCGGCTTGCGCTTTTTGCAGCACCGCAGTCGGCATAGATGCTGGGCCTGCACAAAAGTTAGCAACACGTTGATCAAAGCTGACACTCATAGCACGTTCCTTTTATCGTGTGAAATGTTATCGTGTGAAATGTTATCGTATGAAATGTTATCGTGTGAAATGACATAAAAAAATACTTTACCACAATATGGCTAGTCGATGAATCATAAAGATGCGTCATCAATCGGCAGCTTTTAAGCTCAACTTGATAGCAACTGCCAAAGTTGGCGTTTTAGGCGATAATCATCGAGCATATCTACTAGATACGGCAGACGCTGTATCGGTTGTTCATCTAGACAGTCAGGCAATGGCGTCAATGCCCCCACCTTGGGATTGCCTTGATTGATACGGTATAAAAACCCCGAAAACCCTGCGACTGCCATCGGGTAGCTGCTCATTAATTGCACCGTGGCTTTGGGTAAATGCTGGCTATCGGTGAGCAAGGGAAAGTTAAAAAAATGCACTGACGCTTTTAACCCACTGATGATTTGTTGCCATAACTGCTGTTGGCGGCTGTCCGTCTGCAAAAAATGACTGTCAACCACCAGTGTCCACTCACCCACCACTATCGCCTGCACATCAAAACTGGCAGTGAGCAATTCATCATTGAGCTGTTCATTATTGAACCGTTCATCACTCTGCCCAGCATCACTGTACCCATCATTATTTGGCGCAGGGTCACTTTTGAAAGGTGAATGATTGGGTAAAGATGAATCATGCAGTAAAGATGAATGATTGGGTAAAGCTACATCATGGGGTCGAAAATTTGCCAGACTCGCTGGGGGTAATTCTACTGCGCTATCAACGGCATCATCTGCAATAACAGGATGATTGATGTCTGGCGTTGTATCAATGGGCGCAATTTCGCTAGTTAACCCAGTTTGAGCGGGTTGTAACTGCTGCGGCATGGCAGAAAGGGTCTCAACCGCTTGATAGGAAGAAAAAACCTCAAAATCTTCTAAATTAGCAAACGTTTTGACCAGGCAATCTTGGCGCACCCAACGCGTAACACCCATCTGCGCCAGTATTTCGCTTTGCCAGGCATCGTACTGCTGCTCATCAAGGGTAAGGTCAGATACAGTCATACCAATGTTAACTCAAGTTGAATGGGGCAATGCATTGTGGCAACCTTATGGCAACCAAATATCCCTATTAAAAAATCATACAATCGGGGTGAGCGGCGCAGTGACATCTGCATTTTGCCCACGATGACGCAGATAATGGTCTAACAGCACAATGGCAAGCATGGCTTCTGCTATCGGCGTAGCACGCACACCGACACAAGGATCATGCCGACCTTTGGTGAGCATCTCTACTGCATTGCCGTGAATATCAATGCTTTGACCCGGGGTGGTGATACTGGCAGTAGGTTTTAGCGCAATACTCACTACAATCGTCTGACCCGATGAAATTCCCCCTAAAATTCCCCCGGCATGGTTGGCGTTAAAGCCGTGCAAGGTTAACTCGTCGCGAGACTCATGCCCAAACTGTCCCGCCACTGCCATGCCATCGCCAATTTCAACGCCTTTGACCGCATTGATGCTCATCATCGCATGGGCAATATCCGCATCAAGCCTGTCAAACACAGGCTCGCCCAATCCCACAGGCACACCCGATGCCAATATGGTGAGCTTTGCGCCACAGCTTGTCCCTTGCTCACGGCATTGGGTAATTAGCTGCTCAAACTTTGGCAAGGCGTCTATATCCGCACAAAAAAATGGGTTGCTGTTGACAAAGTCCCAATCAATCGTATTTTCAGGTATCTGTTTGGCAACCACATCACCAATCTGGGTCACATAACCGCGGACTTCTACCCCCAGCCGTTGTTTCAAATATTTCTTGGCAATCGCGCCCGCTGCCACTCGCATTGCCGTTTCACGCGCTGATGAGCGACCACCGCCACGATAATCGCGAAACCCATATTTCATGCTATAAGTATAATCGGCATGGTTGGGACGAAAGGTGTCTTTAATATCGCTATAATCTTTGGATTTTTGGTTGGTATTGCGAATTAATAGCCCAATAGAAGTGCCTGTCGTTTTACCCTCAAACACGCCAGAGATAATTTCAACTGTATCGTCTTCACGGCGCTGGGTCGCAAATTTTGAGGTGCCCGGCTTACGACGATCTAGGTCAATTTGCAGATCTGCTTCGGTTAAAGGCAACCCTGGTGGCACACCGTCAACGATTGCCATAAGTCCTGCGCCATGTGATTCGCCACAGGTGGTGACGGTAAAAACTTGCCCGATGGTATTGCCTGCCATTTACGCTCCGCTTAATTTTTCATCAATACTTACAAATCAAATAATAGGTTTGTTGCACCCTGTTCATATATTGGTTTTTTTAGACGTTATCCAACTTATTAAATCAACAAGCCCAATCAACAAGTTAAAGATAGTAACCTCAAACAAGCGCTTACTAAGAAACACTCACATACTGCTCAAAGTATGCCCGATTTTCCATCAATTCATCATAATCCATGGCAAAAATCCCATGCCCGCCATGCGCAAAGGTTAACCAATCAAACTGAATTTCAGGATACGCTTGGCGCAGTGCCCATTCACTATCCCCCACCTCGCACACCAGCAAGCCGTCACGAGTCAGATAATCTGGGGCGCTGTATAAAATATGATGCACCAAATCCAAGCCATCTTGTCCCGCTGCCAACGCGTGGTCTGGCTCATGCAAGAACTCGGGTGGTAAATCTGCCATCGTTGCCGCATCGACATACGGCGGGTTGGTCACAATCAAATCATATTGATTTTCCGCAGGCACTTTTTCAAATAAGTTTGACTCAATCAAATTGACCTGATGGTTCATATGGTGATGTTCCACATTGACCGCTGCTACTTCTAGCGCGTTTTTATCGATATCACTGGCATCGACCATTGCATCAGGGAAACGGCTTGCCAAGGCAATGGCAATACAGCCTGACCCTGTACACAAGTCCAGCATACGTTCTGGCTGTGCTAACTGCTTATCATACAATCCGTGGTCATGAAATTTTTTGTCATTAGTAGTGCCACTGATTTTTTCAACCAAATCATTCGGCTCAAAATACGGATAAAATTGCTGGCGAATCAGCTCAGCAATCGGTGAACGTGGAATCAATACCCGCTCATCCACATAAAATGGCAAATCGCAAAAATAAGATAAATTAATTAAATAACTCAAAGGTTTACGTTCAACGATACGGCGCTGCAGCAATGTCAATACTTCTGATTTCTCGCTATTGGTCAGGCGACAATCTAAAATTTGCTCATCGGCAGACCAATCAAGCGACAAGGTTTGTAACACAATGGCAGAAGCTTCGGCAAACTCATCTGTGGTACCTTGTGCGACTACCACATCATGCTCGCGTAATTTACTGACCCCAAAACGGATAAAATCGCGAATCGTTTTTAGGGTTTGGTGGGCTTCAGCAAACTCTTGCTGCATGGTGTCAAAGATGTCATCTGACTCGGTTTCTTCATCCATATCAAGTGCTTGCAAATCGATTTGCAAATCGTCAAAGTCTTGTGAATCTTGATTTTGGTCAAAAGATGGCGTGTGAGAAACATTGGCTGATGCAAATGGCGATGATGACATAGTGGTTAACCTAAAAAATTTTGAATTAAAATTATAATATACTTTGATTTTTTTACAAATTATTTAACGAGCTAAAGTTATTTAACAACCTAAAGCTTCGCAGATTTGTACAAGTCAATTTTTCATCATCGAGTTGTTCAATAAACATAGTAAAAATAACTGTTGCGCGCAGGACTAAAACATTTTAAACACTTTTTTAGCTTAACCTTGCTATAAAAATACCGCTTGGTTAAAAAATTTTACCATTGTCTATCGTGCGATTTGTTAATGTTAGACTTAAAGCATGTAAATTCGCCTATGGGACAGTTTATTCATACACCAAGTTAACGGCGTAAAAATTAAATGCTCAGCGAGGTTTCATGGCGCAAGGTTGTTAAACGCTTTGGGAAACGCTACTTAGATTGCCGTGCTGCCGACTAATGAGCCATTGCCCGAAAAATTGGTTTTTATAGTATAATTGCTGCCAATTTTGCTTTTATTGTACGTTATATTGTCCCTTATTTTTATTTGTTATTGCCGATTATTGAGTCAATCTATGAAAAAATTTGTACTGTCTACCCTAGCTTGTCTGATTGCCAATCAAGCATTTGCAGCCACCAACACGGTCTCAGACAACACCACCGCCAAAACCGCACTCGCCAGCAAAGCTGTGACCAAAACAACGACCACGACTAAAAATGCCACCACGAAAGCGGCCAGCACCCCTACCGCTAAAAAAACCGCCAGCGATAGCAAAACGGCTAAAAAACCACAAAGCAAATCCGCAACCACTACTGCTAAAAAACCGCAAACAGCCAAGCCCGCAGCTAGCGTCACACAATCTACCACCACGCCGAAACTCGCCTCGGCTACTGCGGTGACGGCGGCAAAACCAACGCTAGCAGCAACCGATATCCCTTTGACCCCAATCGCAGCCACCACCACGGCATTAGGCATTAAAGAAGATGTCACCCAAACAGGTATCGACAGTGACTATACCTCGGGTGCGGGTGTCGCAGGTGCGAGCTCTGAAGAAGTCAACAATACTACGACGGCGGCGCCAACCTTTGACCCGACAACAGTAGGTAACAATAAAACAGCAACGACACCTGCCAGTTTTTCTAACCTCAATTTGTCTGACTATGCACAGCTAGTCAATAGCGCCGAATGGAAACCTGGTCAAAATGTTAACTCAGCAACGACCTTAAAACTTCAAGCCTTGTTAGATTGGAATCATGCTTCACCAGGTCCGATTGATGGCGGTTGGGGTATGAATGCCAAAAAAGCGCTCAAAAATTTCCAAGCCATGCATGGACTACCCCAAGATGGCCGTATGAGCGCGGAAGTTTGGAAACTGTTAAATGAAAAAATTCCTGCCAATCAGCCTGTGTTGGTCGGTTATACCTTGACCCAAGAAGATATTAAAGGTCCGTATCAGCCAACACCGAGTGGTAGTGAAGCCAAATCTAAAATGAAAGGTCTATACTATCAAGACGTCCAAGAAATGTTAGCTGAACGTTTCCACATGGATATTCGCTACCTTAAAAAGCTTAATAGCGATAAAAAATTCACTGTGGGTGAAACCATCACCGTCTTTAACCCAGGCGCGCCGCTCAATGAGAAAATCACCCGTTTGGTTGCCAAAAAAGCCGACAATATCTTGTACGCTTATAACGGTGACAAGCTCATTGCCACTTATCCTACCACGGTCGGTAGTAGTGATACACCGTCTCCTACGGGTACCTTTAGTATTGTCAATCGTGTTAAAAACCCTTGGTACCGCGCCACTAGCGGTGAAGGCAAAGATAAAAAAGTGTTTATGTTGCCGCCAGGGCCCAACGGTCCAGTCGGTGTGGTATGGATGGGACTGAGTAAGCCCTCATACGGCATTCATGGCTCGCCCGTTCCTGAAGGCATTAGCCGTCAAGCCTCGCACGGCTGTGTTCGCTTAACCAACTGGGATGTGCTTGAGGTGTATGCCAATGTTGATACGGGCACTAAAGTAGATTTACAGTAGCTGTTGAGCCACAGCGTTTAGCACCACAGTCTAGCGTGAGTGCTATACACTTTTAATCGTATTAGTCATAAAAAAACCGCTTAGCTATTATTAGTTAAGCGGTTTTAGTGATTTTAGTGATTTATCTAGCGTACTTTGTTATCGCGCAACTGGGGTTGCTGGGGTTTTGGCAATATTCAGTGTTTGCATTTTTTTGGCGACAATCCATGCAATTGGAATAGATAGGAGTAAGCCAACAATCGCTGTGGCTATAATGTGTGGAATTTGGTCAAAACCAGTTATAAGCGCAATGGTCATTAAAACACCGATAGTCACACCAGAAGCGATTGTAAAAATTACGCTAAATAATTGCCAGTTCATAACAATTCCTTATCATTGTGTAAATAGATGTATTTGTTACGTATAGTTATAATCCAATCCCACACTCAAAACAAGGGAAAAAAAGATTAAACAAATGCAAAACCTAAAACAATTGGTTATCAATCCCACATTTTTAGTAAGGTTTAATTTGAATCAAATCTATCGAGAAATCAAAAAAATCCGTGTTTTTTTCCGATTAATATCACTGAGGTCGAGGAATTTAATTGGCTTAGTAAACATTGATGAAAAAAAATCCCACCCATTTTTTTAAGTTTGATGGCACATTTTTTAGTCACTATTTTTAATAACTATGACCCAATAACATGACTTGGTTAAAAAATTTGGCTAAAAAAATTTTCTATAATCTGCTATGTTAGTGGTGTTTATCAATTGTTTAAAACAATAAAGGACAGGAGTATTTAGCATGCACTAACAATTTTCTTTTTTTGCCGCTATTAAGCTATCTACTAAACGCCTAGCTATTAAACGCCAAGCTACTAAACGCATAGGAAGTGCCGCTGCAGTAATTGGCTCAGCCCTAGCCTTGGGCGGTTGCGCCTCTACCACAGGTACCGGTGTGATGGATGCTAATAGCACCATCGGCACTGCCAACAATGTTGGCATGGCGATATTTAAAGCCGCGGTAAATCAACAATGCCAGACTCAATTACAAAATAACCAATACTGGCGCTTGGGCAGTGTATTGATGACTGCCGAGAAGCAAGCAGAGGTAGCGAGTAATGTCTGTAGCTGCGTCAGCGAAAAAGCCCCGCAGTCCGTCACCATTGTCGATTTGACCACAGCAGCGGTTGACCCGACCGCGCGCAATGTCATTGTGGCGCGTGCGGTATCGAATACCTTGCAGCAATGCGTGGGTGAATTTGTTAAGTAAATATTAACTTGCTACTGAGTGTGCGCTACTATATAATAGCGCACCTTGTTTATACCAATATAGTTAGATGATTCTAACTTAGGTGCATTCAATCTCCTTGCTGTTGACACGGGGTCAACGGCTGTTTAATCCGTGAGGAGTCTTTATGAGACATTATGAACTGGTATTATTGGTTCACCCAGACCAAAGCGACCAAGTGGTTGGCATGGTTGAGCGTTATATCAACTTAGTAAAAGAACAAGGTGGTGCTATCCATCGCCTAGAAGATTGGGGTCGTCGTCAATTAGCTTACCCAATCAACAAAGTTCACAAAGCTCACTATGTGCTATTAAACATTGAAGCGGGTCAACAAACGCTTGATGAGCTTGAAGAATTATTCCGTTATAACGATGCTATCATCCGTAGCTTAGTTATCCGTCGTGACGAAGCGATTACTGAAGAATCACCATTAGCAAAAAGTGCTGAAGAAAAACGTGCTCGTAAAGCTTCACGCCGTAACGATACAGCTCAAGATGACTATCAATCAAATGATGATGAGTCAGAAGTTGATGCTGAAGACAACAACGACGAATAATTAAGGAGACTAATCATGGCACGTTTTTACCGCCGCCGTAAATTTTGCCGTTTTACTGCTGAAGGCATTACCCATATCGATTATAAAGATATCGAAATCCTAAAACAGTATGTCACTGAAAGTGGCAAAATCGTACCAAGCCGTATCACTGGTACTTCAAACAAATATCAACGCCAATTGGCTGTAGCAATCAAACAAGCACGTTATCTTGCGTTGGTTCCTTACACTGACAGCCAAAAATAAACCGAGGAGTGATATATGCAAGTTATTTTATTACAACGTATCGCTAACCTAGGTAAACTAGGCGATACTGTTAATGTAAAAGCAGGTTACGGCCGTAACTTCCTTGTACCTCAAGGTAAAGCATTACCAGCCACTGCTTCTAACATCGAAAAATTTGAAGCACGTCGTGCAGAACTTGAAAAAGTAGAAGCTGATGAATTAGCCGCTGCTAATGCACGTGCTGAAGCGCTACAAGACGTCAATGTTATCATCCGTGCAAAATCAGGTGATGAAGGCAAACTATTTGGTTCTATCGGTACTCGCGATATCGCCGATGCATTAACCAAATCTGGTTTACCTGTTGACCGTTCAGAAGTTAAATTGCCTGAAGGTGCATTACGTCAAATTGGCGAATACAATGTTGATATCCAATTACATCACGATGTAATGACCAACATTCAAGTCACTATCTTGGCAGAAGATTCAGCTGCTTAATTGATAGTTTACTTTAAAAAAGAGATGGCTTTGCTATCTCTTTTTTTTATTGTTTGCGGCGTAAAAATTCAACAAAAAAGCCTAAAATTCAAGCTGATTTCATTCAAAAAAATTGCCGTTTTTTTATATTTTTCTCATTAGAATTTGGATGTTTTTTTCGGTATATTGTCTGTTCTATTTCGATGCGTGTGTTAGACTCACGATTTGCAACCGATAACTTTTAGCAAACTTTTGCCCTTTCAAACTATTTAAAATAACTTTATCACAGGTCATCATGGCAGACGATAAAACCAAAGAGAACGATCTTAAGACTACTTCGCTGACGCAGCACCAACCGCACAGTATGGACTTAGAAAAGTCCGTCCTAGCGTCGCTGATGAGCCTTGAAGAGTCGTTTGATCGCATCTCAGATATTATTACCAAATATGATTTTTATGCACAGCGCCATCAATATATTTTTGATGCCATCTCTCATCTTGCCAATGCCAATGAGCCGTATGATGCCACCATGGTGATGGACTGGCTCGATATGCAAAAACTGCTTGAGCCTGCGGGGGGTAGCGATTATCTAGGCGACATCCTATCACAAAGCCCAGCGACGCTGTTTAACTTGACTGCTTATGCGCAGCGGGTCAGGGAATTTTCGACTTTACGCCAAATCATCAAAGCCGGCAGTCATATGCTAGAGCTTGCCTTTGACCCAAAAAATCAAAGTGTCAGTGATATTTTAGACACCGTTGAAAGCGAAATTTTTGCCATCAATGAAACCCATAGCCGCCAGTCAAAACACAAGGGTCCTACCCAACTAAGCGATGTTATTACTAATGTCGTCAACAATATCCAAGAACTCAAAGACCATCCTGAAGGCATGATTGGGCTTAAGACCCCGTTTGAAGAACTCAATAACAAAACCCAAGGGCTACAAGCAGGCGATCTTATTATCGTGGCAGCGCGTCCTTCGATGGGTAAAACCACGTTTGCGATGAATTTGGCAGAGAGTATTTTATTTCATACTGATTTACCTGTGGTGGTGTTTTCGATGGAAATGCCTGCCGAGTCAATTGTGATGCGTCTATTGTCCTCTTGGGGGGCTATCAACCAAACGCATTTGCGCTCAGGTCAAATGAACGAAGACGAATGGGGTAAACTTTCCAATGCCATCGCCCATCTGCATGCTAAAAAACTGTATATCGATGATAGTACGGCACTGCCGCCATCTGAGGTTCGTTCACGCTGTCGCCGTATTGCCAAAGACAATGATGGCAAACTTGGGATGGTAATGGTCGACTATCTACAATTGATGAAAGTGCCAGGCTTAGGCGACAACCGCGTGGGTGAGATTTCGGAGATTTCACGAAGCTTAAAAGCGCTTGCCCGTGAGATGAATTGCCCTGTGGTCGCTTTATCACAGCTGAATCGAAGTTTAGAAAATCGACCCAACAAACGCCCAATTATGTCGGACTTACGCGAGTCGGGTGCCATTGAGCAGGACGCCGATTTGATTATGTTCATTTATCGTGATGAGGTTTATAATGAAAATAGCGAGGCTAAAGGCACAGCTGAAATCATTATCGGTAAACAGCGTAATGGACCTATTGGGACAGTGCGCCTATCCTTTGAAGGGCAATTTACCCGATTTGGTAACCTAACCCCTGAATTTTACCAAACCGCTTCCTTTAGCGAACCTGATGAATAAAAATTTTACTGCAACAAGGTCAAGATTGTGCGTCAAACCAGCATCACCATCGATTTAGCAGCGCTTAGCCATAACCTACAACGCGTCAAAGACTATGCCCCGACCGCCAAGGTATTAGCCATGGTCAAAGCCAATGCCTACGGGCATGGCGCCGTCAACTGTTTACCCGCCGTCGCACAAGCCGATGCCTTAGGTGTCGCTTGTTTGCAAGAAGCAATAGAACTACAACAGGCTGGCTGGCAAAAATTAATGGTCGTGATTGAAGGCGCGTTTTCATTAGCAGAATGGCAATATTGCATAGCGCATCAAATCCAATGCGTGGTGCATCACCAACGCCAATTAGACTGGGCGTTGCAGCAGCCTGCAAAAGTGGGCGCAACCGTGTGGCTAAAACTAAACACCGGCATGAACCGCCTTGGTTTTACATCGGGTGACATCAAGAAAATCGCCCAGCAATTAACTCAGGCAGGTTACGAAATTGTTTTAACCACCCATTTCGCCAACGCTGATGTCATCGATCATCCCCATAACCAACAACAATTTAAGTTATTTGATTCAACCCTACAAATGCTACGTGACCAAGTAAACTCTGCGATTAAAGGCTCTTTGTGTAATTCAGCGGGGATTGTCAACTGGTCAGACCGCCATTACGATTGGGTGCGCCCAGGCATTATCTTGTATGGGGCAACGCCTGTAAATCATGCCACTGCCAAACAGCTAAATCTGCAACCTGTCATGCATTTTAACGCCAGTATCATGGCAATTCATACGCTAAAAGCGGGCGATAGCGTGGGTTATGGTAGTCGCTGGACTGCCCAAGCCCCAGCGCGCATCGGCATTGTCAGTGTGGGTTATGCCGATGGTTATCCAAGGGTGATTAGCGATGATGCGTATGTCGTCGTCGCAGGTCAACAGGCGCCTATCATCGGTCGCGTGGCGATGGATATGTTGATGGTTGATTTAACCCATACTACTGAGGTAAACCTTGACTGCCCTGTCCAGCTTTGGGGTAACGCACCGACCATTGATGAAGTGGGTAGCTGGAATGATACCATTAGCTATGAGCTATTAAGTGTGGTCACCCGACGTCCAACGTGGATTTATCAGTCGTAACTGTTAACTATGTGACGGATGTTAAAGTGACACAAATGCGTCAATTTGCTAGACAGTTTGGATAAATCCGCTATACTGATAGTTTACTGTAATGTTTATTGACAAAATTGGGATGTAGGACAGGCAATGAGTACCCGCCATTTTTTGACGTTATTGGATTTTAGCAAAGAAGAATTAATGCAAGTAATTAAACGCGGCAGTGAACTGCGTTTGATGCAGCATGAAGGGGTTATTTATCAGCCTTTTGTCGGTCGTACCTTGGGGATGATTTTTGAAAAATCGAGTACCCGTACTCGTATTTCGTTTGAAACAGGGATGGGACAATTTGGCGGTCATGCCATATTTTTATCACCTCGTGATACCCAGCTTGGTCGTGGCGAACCGATTGAAGATTCGGCACGTGTCATCTCACGCATGGTCGATATCGTCATGATTCGCACCTTTGAGCACAGTATTGTTGAAAAATTCGCCCAGTATTCGCAAGTGCCTGTTATCAATGCACTCACTGACGAACAGCATCCTTGTCAGCTATTAGCCGATATCCAAACCTTTATAGAGCACCGTGGCAGCATCGAAGGCAAAACGGTGACTTGGATTGGGGATGGCAATAATATGTGCGCTTCTTTTATCCATGCTGCCCATCAATTTGGCTTTCAATTGCGGGTTTCAGCCCCTTATGGGTTTGAACCTAATGCCGACCTCATCAAACAGTATTCGCACTGTGTCGAGCTGGTCGAAGATGTTAATGAGGCGGTCAAAGGCTCGCATTTGGTTACGACCGATGTATGGGCAAGTATGGGGCAAGAGAGCGAGCAAAATACTCGTGCGCGGCGATTTGCCCAATATATGGTGACCCGCTCATTACTGGATAAAGCCGATCCAGACGTCTTGTTTATGCATTGTCTGCCGGCCCACCGCGGCGAAGAAATCTCCTATGATTTGCTTGAGGATCCGCGCGCTGTGGTATGGGATGAAGCCGAAAATCGTCTGCATGCCCAAAAAGCGCTGATGGAATTTTTGTTAACCGATAAAATCAAACTCGCCTAATCTATATGGTCTGGGCGTTATCTTTGCGCCCTGCGCTGCCATTATCATTATCTTAACCGCTCTAATTGTTAACCGATAAAGTAAAGGGAACATAGCCATGTACTTTGTGCTCTCGCCTGCCAAAAATTTGAATGAAAAAAATGATGTACCTTTCGACTTTAGTCAACATTACACCCAACCTGCTTTGATGGCGCACGCTTGTGAATTGATGGGTGAATTAAAAACATTAGCGCCAACCGATTTGTCGGCGTTGATGAGTATCTCAGGTAAACTTGGACAATTAAATGCCGTGCGCAACCAAAATTGGCGATGGGATACTACCCAGCCATTTAGCACCGATCATGCTGACATACCTGCTAAAGCGGCGCTGTATTTATTTGATGGCGATGTCTATACAGGTTTGGCAGCGCAGCAAATGACTGAGCAACAAGTCCATTATGTCAATGAGCGATTAGGAATATTGTCTGGGTTGTACGGCCTGTTAAAACCGCTTGATTTGATGCTACCTTATCGCTTGGAAATGGGCACAAAGCTAAAAAATCCTAGAGGCGATAATTTGTATCAATTTTGGGGCGATACGATTGCCGATCTCATCAATCAACGCATGGCAGAAAATAAACACAAAGTTTTGGTAAACTTGGCTTCCAACGAATATTTTAAGTCGGTTAATCCCAAAAAAATCAGCGCGGATATTATCACGCCCCGTTTTGAAGACGGCAAAGACGGCGTATATAAGGTGGTAAGCTTCTATGCTAAAAAGGCACGCGGGTTGATGGTGCGTTTTGCCGCTGAAAATCAGCTAACAACCGCCCAACAGTTAAAAGACTTTAACTTGGAAGGCTATCAGTTCATTGAAAATGCTTCAAGCACCACCGAGTATGTTTTTAGACGGGATAATGATTAACTGCATCGAAATTTAACGCAAAATATCCGCCCATAAATCCCCACTTATACTATCTTTTAACACATTTTTATTGAATACACCGATAGTTTTGGCTTGTGGTAGTAAAGCGGTCGGTGGTTCCATTGTTATGGTTGTGATAATTTCCCTAATTAAAAAACCCTATTAAACTGAAGTTTAATAGGGTTTTTTAATTAGCTAAATGGCTTGAGTAGGATATAATCTTTCGATTACATCATGCCGCCCATACCACCCATGCCGCCCATACCACCCATGGCAGCAGCGCCAGCGTCGTCTTTTGGCAAGTCAGTAATCATTGCTTCTGTCGTAAGCATCAAACCTGCCACAGATGCTGCGTTCTCAAGCGCTGAGCGAGTGACTTTGGCAGGGTCTAGGATACCCATTTCTAGCATATCGCCGTATTCACCAGTCGCTGCGTTATAACCGTAGTTACCTTCGCCGCCTTTGACTTGGTTTACCACCACAGATGCTTCATCACCTGCATTGCTGACGATTTGACGAAGTGGTGCTTCCATCGCACGGCGTAAAATGTTGATACCAGCGGCTTGGTCGTCATTGTCACCATTGACATTGTCAAGCGCAGAGATAGCGCGAACCAATGCCACACCACCACCTGCTACAACGCCTTCTTCGACGGCTGCACGAGTTGCATGCAAGGCATCATCCACACGGTCTTTTTTCTCTTTCATTTCAGTTTCAGTCGCCGCACCGACTTTGATAACTGCCACACCCCCTGCGAGTTTGGCAATACGCTCTTGTAGCTTTTCTTTGTCGTAATCAGAGGTTGATTCTTCCACTTGGCGACGGATAGAGGCAACACGATCATCGATTTCAGTTTTTTGACCGGCGCCGTCCACAATCACGGTGTTTTCTTTACCAACCGTCACTTTTTTGGCAGTACCTAATACCGATAAATCCGCAGTTTCTAAGCTCATGCCCAGTTCTTCTGATACAACTGTACCGCCCGTTAAGATAGCGATATCTTGAAGCATCGCTTTACGGCGGTCACCAAAACCAGGGGCTTTGACGGCACAGACTTTTAGACCGCCACGCATATTATTCACAACCAAAGTTGCCAAGGCTTCGTTTTCGACATCTTCAGCAATAATCAGTAAGGGTTTACCAGATTTCATCACGTTTTCAAGTAGTGGAATCAACTCACGGATGTTGCTGATTTTTTTGTCGACTAACAAAATTAATGGGTTTTCTAGTTCAGCGGTCAACGTATCTGCTTTATTGGCGAAATATGGGCTGATGTAGCCACGGTCAAACTGCATACCTTCAACGACTTCAAGGGTATCTTCAAAGCCTGAACCTTCTTCAACCGTAATCACGCCTTCTTTACCCACTTTTTCCATCGCCTGAGCGATTAATTCACCGATAGTTTGGTCAGAGTTAGCTGAGATAGAGCCGACTTGCGCGATGGCTTTGGTGTCATTGGCTGGGGTTGAAAACGCGTGGATTTGTTCAACAACGGCACGCACGCCTTTATCGATACCACGTTTTAAGTCCATTGGGTTCATACCAGCGGCGACTGATTTCATGCCTTCTTGCAAAATCGCTTGGGCTAAAACAGTCGCTGTGGTAGTACCGTCACCTGCAACATCATTAGTTTTGCTTGCGACTTCACGAACCAGCTGTGCACCCATGTTCTCAAATTTGTCATCAAGTTCGATTTCTTTAGCCACTGATACGCCATCTTTAGTGATGGTGGGTGCGCCAAAAGATTTGTCGATAACCACGTTACGACCTTTAGGGCCCAATGTTACTTTAACCGCATTTGCGAGTACATTGACACCATCAATCATTTTTGCACGGGCATCAATACCAAATTTTACATCTTTAGCCATGTTAAATTCTCCAAATTATAAATTTTTATTTGTATAAGGTAGTCCAAATTGCTACCACGGTTGCTATCAATTATTTTACTAAGTACTTAACCAGTTAGATTAACACTAGGTAAATTAAGACTAAGTAAATTAGCTTTTAGGTAAAAAACGATTGTTTAAAACAGTGACTGATTAACCTTCAATCACACCTAATACATCGCTTTCTTTCATAATCAATAATTCTTCACCATCTACTTTAACTGTTGAGCCGGCGTATTGACCAAATAGTACTTTGTCGCCGACTTTGACATCGAGCGCACGTACATCGCCGTTTTCACGGATTTGACCATTACCTACTGCAATCACTTCACCTTGAGAAGGTTTTTCTTGAGCACTGCCTGCTAGTAATAAACCGCCAGCCGTTTTTTGTTCTTCTTCGCTGCGACGCACGACGATACGATCATGTAAAGGACGAATTGCCATAATCTACTCCATAAATTAACTGTTAAATTATTGTTTGAAAGCCGTAGTTAGCTTTGAAAGCTGTGATCAGCTCAGAGGTTAGCTCAAAAGACTACCTCTATTTTGCCGACCACAAAAAGATGATAACTATCTGTTTGCATAAATAATCATATGCTTATCACATGTTATCAATTCACTGTCTAACAGTGGGGATGTCTGCCAATTTGTTCAAGCATAAATTTGAGAAATTTTGCAATTTGTTGTCAATTTTTTAACCCCTTCACCCAAATACCGCATAAAGACTGTGGTTTATTGCACAATCACAATCTTTTGTTAACTGGCTTGTATTTGCTTGCCGTCAATACTACTGTATGCATACCAAACAGATTTAACCTTATCTTATGAACGTTATTTGATGGATGAAACATGAAAAATTCTTTAGTAAAAAAACTGGTAGTAAGTACTTCACTCGTGTCAGCGATGGCTATCACCTCTATGGCGAATGCGGCAGTTGCCCCTTTTAATGCAACCTATAATTTTAATATTGAAGGCAAATACAATGGTACCGCAAGCCGTGTATTGACCCAAACTGGCAATCAGTATTTTTATAACGTTAATGCAAGTGTCGGTAAATTAGCCAGTGCCAAGCAAACCGCCAATTTTGTCAATGCCAATGGCGCTATTCTGCCGGTGAGCGCGTTAACCCGATACAAAATTTTGGGGGCGGGTCGTACTACCACATTGAACTTTAATAACGCAAAAAAACAACTGGTCACCAATTATAAAGGTCAAAACAAAGTCATTGCTTTGCCACAGCCTGCTTATGATGATTTGAGTTTAGAAATTCAAATTCGGGAAGATTTAAAAGCAGGCAAATTCCGTGGTAATTATTACATGGCAGATCGCAATACAGTTGAAGCTGTGCCCTTTAAAAAGTCTGCCATGACTCGCATTACCGTGCCAGCGGGTACTTTCGACGTGGTTCGTATCGATCGCGTGCATGATGACAAAGACCGTCAAACCAGTTTTTGGTTAGCCCCAAAACTTGATTATCTACCTGTTAAAGTCGTTCAAAACAATGATGGTAGAAAAATGGAAATGAATTTGGCTAGAGTAAATTAATACTTTATCATGTTTTGCCTCAAACACCGATTATATTAATCGGTGTTTTTTTATTTTTATGTCATTGTAAATACTCTATTAATGACTTATGAGGTCAGAAATTGGCGCCATTTTTGTAAGCCATAAGTTGTCAAGGCGTAAGTTTTTAACTATTCTTTGTAGGTCCATTGGAAGGCCTCACTATCCTGTCTAAGTTTCTCATACCTTTTAGCAACCTTTAGCAAGCTCTCCAATTCGCACTTTATCAATATCCATGTAAAAGGGAGTATTTCATGTCATTAAGATTGCAATCCTTAACACTCGCTATTGCCAGCATTTCATTTGCTAGCGCTGCCCAAGCCGCGGGGCTTGACCGCTCCACTCAGCCAAGCTGGGGGTTTACGCAAGATGGCACTTTTGCTTACATCGAACGAATCACCATTGACCCATCGATTACTGGCAAAGACAATGCGGCCACCACCCCTTCGCCAACCACGTACGAAGAAGGTCGCGATACCAACAACATGGCGCTAAACTATGATTTTATCAATTATGGGGCAAAAGCAGACATCAATGATAAAGTCAGTGTGGGTGTGTTTTTTGACCAGCCGTGGGGCGCGGATGTTGAGTTCACCGGCAATAACAACTTTGTCAATGGCACAGTAAGCGCGCAGCAGGTTGCTGGTGCAGGACAAGCGGCGCTAGCAGCCGCCACAGCTGCGAAAACCGCTGCTGCTGCTTATCAAGCAGATCCCACCAACCAAACACTCGCTTATAATGCGGCTACCGCGGTTAAAACCGCACAGCAAGCAGGGGCAGTTTACAATCTAGCAAGCAATATTGCTCAGCATCCCAACGAAGGTACCAACGTCTCTGTTGATAGTAAAAACTTCACGGGTTTGGTGGGGGTCAAATTTGGCGAAAAAAATAATTGGCAAGTATATGGCGGGCCGGTATTACAAAAATTAGAAGGTGAAGTGCATTTACGCGGTACAGCCTACAATTCTACCCAAAGCCTATCACGTTAATAGGCTTTTTTATATCGATCCATTAATCGCGATGTTTACCATCCACCTCTAATCCCAACATGTCGAGCAAGGCTGCCATGCTTGCAGATACCGTGATATTTGGGTTAGTGACTAACCCCAAATAGCGTTGTAACTCAACAGGGGTATCCATATTAATCGGCTGTAAATCTTGATTGACTAACGTTTGCGGTAACACCGACCAGCCTAGCCCAACCGATACCAACATACGAATCGACTCTAGCGGATTGGTGCTCATCGTGGCATACGGTTTTAAGTTATATTTGGCAAATTCAGCTAAAGTGATTTGGCTGGTAAAGGTATTGGCGGCGGGTAGAATCGCTGGATAATTCGCCAATTGTTCAAGCGTCACGTTCATTTTATGCGCCAGTGGCGATAAAACACCCGTCACAAAATGCAGCGGATCTGACCATAGCATATGATAATTTAGACGTTTATCATACACAGGGGGTAGCGTTAAAAAAGCCAATGACAAGTCGCCATCAAGGACGGCTTTATGCGCTTGCTCAGAATCGACAAAGTGCACTTCAAGCTGTACCGCAGGATAGCTTTGGATAAATTGTTTGAGGACAGCTGGCAGATGATGTAAGCCAATATGATGACTGGTACCGATAATCAGTTTACCTGACACCGTTTGCTGGCGGTTTTTAAGATTAATTTTTAGATTGTCGTAATCATCTAGCCAGCGTTTGGCATGGGGTATCAAGTCATGCGCCGCTTGGGTTGGGATAATACCACGACCCACGGTATCAAAAAGGGTGACATCAAATTCGTCTTCTAAGTTTTTGATACGCTTACTTACTGCAGGCTGTGTAATAAATAGTTTATCGGCCGCCTGCGAGATACTACCTGTTTGCATAACCGCTAAAAAAGTATTTAAATTTGTGGTATTCATTTTTCCCCCAAAACTAAAACCCTACCATTTGATATAAATAAAAGTTTCATTCTTTAAAAAATACATTAAATAAGATTATAAGATAACGTATGGACAAATACAATTTATTTAATCGCCCAATACATTCCTAAAATTTTCATAAAATATAAAAATCATCAATTAAAATTATCATTTTTCTTTGTTATAATGGCGTTATTGTTTACCCGATTACTACGCCCTTTTATAAAAAAACCATAGGATATGTGTCATGGCAGCGCAAACGCTTTATGATAAACTTTGGCAAGATCACTTAGTCAATCAACGAGACGACGGTTCTAGTCTTATCTATATCGACCGTCATTTATTACACGAAGTCACAAGCCCGCAAGCATTTGAAGGCTTGTCATTGGCGAATCGTGACCCTTGGCGTTTGTCAGCAAACGTCGCCACCCCTGACCATAATGTCCCGACGGTGGCGAGCGAACGTAAAGAAGGGGTGGCAGGCATTAAAGATGACGTCTCTCGCTTGCAAGTAGCCACACTCGATGAAAACTGTGCCAAATTTAATATCACTGAATTTACCATCAATGACGTGCGCCAAGGCATTGTGCATGTGGTAGGCCCAGAACAAGGTTTGGTATTACCTGGGATGACCGTGGTATGTGGCGACTCACATACCGCAACCCATGGTGCGTTAGGCTGTCTTGCCCACGGCATCGGTACCAGTGAAGTTGAGCATGTATTGGCAACACAGTGTCTTGTGCAAACCAAGATGAAAAATATGCTTATCAAAGTCGATGGCAAATTGGGTGAAGGTGTCACCCCAAAAGACGTGGTACTAGCGATTATTGCGAAAATCGGCACCGCGGGTGGCACAGGTTACGCCATTGAATTTGCGGGCGATGTGTTCCGTGACATGAGCATGGAAGGACGTATGACCGTGTGTAACATGGCGATTGAAGCGGGCGCACGCGTTGGTATGGTAGCCGTTGATGACACCACCATTGAATACGTCAAAGGTCGTCCCTATGCGCCTACCGGTGAAATGTGGGATAAAGCCGTGGCTTACTGGCAAACCCTGCATTCAGATGCTGATGCCGTTTTTGATACCGTCATTGAGATGGCAGGCGCGGACATCGCACCCCAAGTATCTTGGGGCACATCCCCTGAGATGGTGGTGGATATCAGCGCGCACGTCCCTACCCTAGATGCCGCAAAAGATGACGTCCAAAAAGACGCTTGGACACGCGCTTATGAGTATATGGGTTTGACCGCGGGTCAACCGGTCACTGACATCAAAGTCGATCGGGTGTTTATTGGCTCTTGTACCAACTCACGTATTGAAGATATTCGCGCAGCAGCGGCTGTTATCAAAGGTCGCAGAGTCGCAGATAGCGTCAAAGAAGCGATTGTGGTAGCCGGTTCTGGGTTGGTTAAACAACAAGCAGAAAGCGAAGGGCTAGATAAAATCTTTACCGCAGCGGGTTTTGAATGGCGCGAGCCAGGCTGCTCGATGTGCCTCGCCATGAACGCGGATAAATTGCAGCCAAAAGAACATTGCGCCAGTACCTCAAATCGTAACTTTGAAGGTCGTCAAGGCAATGGCGGACGCACCCATTTAGTCAGCCCTGCCATGGCAGCTGCCGCGGCATTAGCCGGTCATTTTGTTGACGTGAGAAATTATTAAGGTAGAACTATGAAAAAATATACCCTTGAGCAAGGCATTGTCTGCCCACTAGACCGCTCAAACGTGGACACTGACCAAATCATTCCAAAACAGTTTTTGAAATCTATCAAACGCACAGGATTTGGCGCTAATCTATTTGATGAATGGCGTTATTTGGACGAAGGCTATCCCGGTCAAGACAATAGCAAACGCCCCATTAACCCTGATTTTATTTTAAATCAGCCCCGTTATCAAGGTGCTAACATTTTGCTTGCGCGTAAAAACTTTGGTTGTGGTTCAAGCCGTGAGCATGCCCCTTGGGCACTCGAAGAATACGGTTTTCGAACGGTGATTGCGCCAAGTTTTGCCGATATTTTCTACAATAACTGCTTTAAAAATGGTATGTTGCCAGTGATTTTAAGTGAAGATGCGGTCAGTGAATTGTTTGCCGAATGTTTTGCCCAAGATGGCTATCAATTAACCGTGGATTTAGAAAAACAGCAAGTGATTTCACCCTCAGGTAAAAGCTATGCATTTGACGTCGATGAATTCCGTAAGCACTGTCTGCTCAACGGTTTAGACGATATTGGTCTGACATTGCAGCAAGCTGATAGCATCAAAGCGTATGAAGAGAACGCCAAACAATCACGCCCTTGGGTATTTGGCACAGGTGCGGCTTAAAGTGCTGCTTGGTTTGGTAAATATACAATGTCAGTAGCGTTTCATCATTGATATTTTATCCATCATGTATCCCAACCTGCGTACAAGCCGTGTCTAAAGAGGCATTTTTTGACAAAGGCATTTTTTGACAAAGGTTGGCATATTGGTTATGTTAGTCACATTTTAGCGTGCCTATGACTGTGTTTAAATCATGGCATCACCCGCCATGATTATCATCATTTAACTATGGCAGGCACCCTGTTACTGCAATTTTTTAATTGCTTTTTTTGATTTGAGGGAATAACGACCATGATGTTCACTAAGCGCTTTTTTCACGCTGACTGTTTGCCTGTTGTAGCCATTGCGATTTGTTCGGCAGTGATGCTATACGGCTGTCAATCAATGACAAATCAGCCAAGCGCACGTGCCAAACCCTCAGTGGTAACAGCGCCGCAACCGATTGCTGCAGGCAAAAGCACCCTAAAATGCACGGGTATTTATGCCTGTGAAATCAATCGTATTGGCACGTTGTCAGTTATCAATCAATCGACTCATACCCCGAGCGCTACCCTTGGCAACTATAACTCAGTTACCAGCCCAGTGACCGTCACACCTTTGATCAGTAAGCCGCATAGCAAGTCTAGTATGCCAAATTACTTGGTAAGTTTTCCCAGTGGTCAGCACATGGTTGCCACCCGTTTTTATTTGGATGAGGACTTGACGACGGTTGAAAGTTTTAGTTTTATCCATCGTTTTGAAAGCGGTAAACGCTATGAGCTTAAAGCCTACCGCCAAATTCAAAAGACCGATTATAGTTTGCTAGCGCAATCTGCCCCAACGCCCCTGTGTATTGATTTGTATGAAAATGCCAAACTTACCAATCGATGGTGTAAAAAACCCAATCAGCAAGGCGCTTTATCGAATGAATTTATAAAGATTGCTTTATAAATGCCCCTAAAAGCTTTATCCAAGAAAGCGCCATTCAATAACGCCTGATTCGATTATTTTTTAGAAACTAGCAAAATTTTAAAAGCTGCGTTGTCAGCAAAAAGTTGTAGATTAACGTGAAGGAAGTAACATGACAAAACAAATCGCCGTATTACAAGGTGATGGTATTGGTCCTGAAATCATTGGACAAGCTGTCAAAGTATTGGAAAAATTAATCGAGCAAGGATTAGACGCTCGCTATGAGTATGGGCTGTTAGGTGGCTCAGCGTATGATGCGCATGGCTCACCCTATCCAGAAGCTACCCAAAATTTGTGCCGCAAGGCTGATGCGGTATTGCTCGGTGCTGTCGGCGGCCCACAGTATGACAACCTTGAACGCTCAGTGCGCCCAGAGCGTGGATTACTGGCGATTCGTAAAGACTTAAATCTATTTGCCAATCTTCGCCCAGCCATTCTTTACCCAGAGCTTGCCAATGCCTCAACTTTAAAACCTGAGGTGGTATCTGGGTTAGATATTTTGATTGTCCGTGAGCTCACCGGTGATATTTATTTTGGTGAACCACGCGGTATTCGCACACTTGAAAACGGCGAGAAAGAAGGCTACAACACCATGAAATACAGCGAATCAGAAATTCGCCGTATTGCCAAAGTCGCCTTTGAAGCGGCGCAAAAACGCGGTAAAAAACTCTGTTCAGTTGATAAAGCCAACGTGCTTGAGACCACAGAGTTTTGGAAGCAGATTTTCACTGAAGTCGCTGCCGAATACCCGGATGTTGAATTGACTCACATGTATGTCGACAATGCAGCGATGCAGCTGGTCAAAGCCCCAAAACAGTTTGATGTGATTGCCACTGGCAATATTTTTGGCGATATTTTATCAGATCAAGCCTCGATGCTCACTGGCTCTATTGGTATGCTACCATCCGCGAGCTTAAATGACACAGGCAAAGGACTATACGAACCATCGCATGGTTCTGCCCCTGATATCGCCGGTCAAAATAAAGCCAACCCATTGGCAACCATTTTGTCATTGGCGATGCTGTTACGTTATAGCCTCAATGATGAAGCCCGTGCCACACAGGTTGAGCAAGCAGTGCAAAAAGTATTGCAGCAAGGGTTACGCACAGGCGATATCTTTGAACAAGGCACCACGCTGGTTTCTTGCTCAGGCATGGGTGATGCGGTCATCGCTAACTTATAATCTTTGATTACCCTAATTTTTATCGTGCGTTAAAGGTAGTGTTAGCTGGTCTAACTTGCCTTTTTTTTATGGCATTTTTGCCAACATTTTTTTGAAAAATTTGTAAAATCCTCTTATCTTCAAGCGAGTTTTGCTATATTATGCGCTTATCGCATTCCTAAAACTTCAATGACCTTACATCCTTGTCGCCAAACTTGTTTTCGCAAATCCTGCTTGGTCTGCCTGCGTTGTTTTTTACGGGCGATTTCGACATCGTCTTTTTCATGCAGTCCGCCTTTTTGCAACAGCGGATTTAACGCCAAGTAATTACGGGGTTTAACAGCCAAATTTGATTGAGCGATTGACGGATTTTTCTCCAGTTGTTCGCCCAATTTGATTAATTGTTTTTGGTTTTTCATGGTTTATCCTTTAATACACATCACTTGTTTGAGCGTATGGACGACTTCGACAAGCGCCGACTGATTCGCCATTACCGCATCAATATCTTTATACGCCTCTGGAATTTCATCCATCACGCCCTTGTCTTTACGGCACTCCACGCCCGCCGTCTGTGCTCTTAGGTCATCAAGGTTAAAATGCCGAATCGCTTTGCCACGGCTCATGCGTCGCCCTGCCCCATGTGAACAAGAACACAACGCCTCGCTATTGCCCTTGCCTTTGACGATATAGGATTTTGCCCCCATCGAGCCAGGTATAATACCAAGCTCACCCTCGAAAGCAGAAATTGCCCCTTTACGGGTGACGTACACATCCTCACCATAGTGATGTTCTTGGCTGACATAATTGTGATGACAATTAATCGCCTCGCGAGTCAAGGTAAAATGCGGCAGTTCACGCTGTAGCACATTGATAATCAGTCGCATCATCTCGCGGCGATTCTCTAACGCATAATCCTGCCCCCACTGCACCGCCTCAAGGTAATCGTCAAAACTATGGGAGCCTTGGGCAAAATACGCCAAATCACGGTCAGGCACATGCCCAAAGCGGCTTTGCTGTTCTTTTTTGGCAAGGGTAATAAAATACTCACCAATACAGTTGCCAATACCGCGACTGCCCGAATGCAGCATCACCCACACATCCTCGTTTTCATCGATACACAGCTCAATAAAATGATTGCCACCGCCCAGCGTACCGAGCTGTTTTGCCCAAGTTCGCTCAAAGTTGCGTAGCATTTTGAGCAGCCCCTTGTGCTTATCGGTGATGCGCTTTAAGCGTTTGGCAAGTGGGTCAAGCGTCGTCATTTTCACCGTGATGGCTTGGTGCTGGTTAAAACCGACAGGGACTTTGGCTTCAATCGCTGTACGGATTTTAGCCAGATTATCGGGCAATTGGTGGGCTTTGAGCGACAGTCGCACCGCGTTCATGCCGCAGCCGATGTCCACACCCACCGCCGCAGGAATAATTGCATCTTTCGTCGGAATCACACTACCCACAGTCGCACCCTTGCCCACATGCACATCAGGCATCACCGCAATGTGGTGATGGACAAATTCAAGCTGGGCAAGATTACGTAACTGCTGGATGGCTTCTTGTTCAATATCTTTGGTAAATACGTTGACAGGTACGCCATGTTGCGCAGATTTATTTAATACTAATTGAATACTCATATATTTTTTCTGTTTTAATGCTAAATTCACACACCCTTAAAAATTTTAGCGTAGCGAATTTAGACCAATGAATGATAATTAAAATTTTTTGAAATAACTTTGATAAGTAAATTTAAACAATAAAACACCGTCCAATCGTTTAACACGACTGGCAAACAAGACTGACACATATAAATGCGTTTGAAACACTAACTGCTCTGAAAAAGTTTGTTAGCTAAAGTTTGTTAACTATTGTAGGGTGCGTTTTAGCTATCCGACGATTTCTGTGGCATGTAAAAATAGGGATATGGAAAAATAGGGAAATTTTAGACAACAAAAAACCCAAATTATTACCATCACAACAAACATAATCAAAAGCCAATATTCGCTTTATTATTTGTCAGTTACTATTGATGGTGATGCTTTGGGTTTGGTAAATCAAAATCGGTAAATATAGGGGCGTATGGGATATACGCTGTTAAAAAACCAAATTTTAATTAGTTAAAACAGACGGCAGACACATGAACAGTGTTGTTTAGACGTTTTACGTTGTGAGTAAGTACGGACATCATGTGTCTCCTTTTTCCCTTTTGCTAGGGTGGCGGTTTTGGCGATGGTACTAACATCAGAATGCCAAAACAAAGCGGAAATAAAAGTTTGGGTGCATTCACAGTTTGATATGTTATCAAAACTAATGAATAGGGGCATACTATAAAACTTTATTTGTCGATATGCAAATTTTTTTATAAAAAAACCAGGGACATAGGTCACTGGTTGTTTATCAGGCTTTTGGTAAAAATTAAGCTGGAATACGAAGTACTTGACCTGGATAGATTTTATTTGGGTCAGATAGTAATGGTTTGTTGGCTTCAAAGATTTTGTTGTATTGGTTAGTATCACCGTATACTTCTTTTGAAATTTTTGACAGCGTATCGCCTGATTTCACTGTGTACATACGAGACTCTGGCTCTTGCGTTGCAACCGTGATATTATCTTCCACTTGTGCAACATACTGTACATTACCTGCCGCTAGAATGGCTTTTTCACGCTCTGCTTGATTGGCGGCAGCACCATTAATGGTTACTTTGTCAGTGTTACCATCATAGTTGACTGATAGATTGTCAATTTTAGCATTTTGTTGGATGCGCTGAATCAATAAGTTCGCAATCTCTTGTGCAGATGGCTCAGTAGCGGCGGCAGGCGCTGCGGTTGGTGCAACATTTGATGCAGGTGTTGATGCTGGCGCAGCGTCTTTGTTACGATGAAAGATTTTATCGCCGATGTCTTTTGCAAAACTAAATAGTCCCATTTGTTTTTCCTTATGTTTTAATATTTTAATATACGATTTTTAATGTCTGGTTTGTTGAAACTCTTAAATGATGGTTTCAACACCTCAAATGACTAGAACGACCTCAAATCACTACAACGATAATCGTGTTAATGACGGCGTTATTCTAGTTGCCCTCTAGATTATCAAAAACTTAAATTGATGAGCATAAGTATTTAGTAAAAGAATGTTACTGATTGCAAGTAGTCTTTCATTTATTACGTCATTTATTACGCCAATTTTCTATGCCATTTATACCATTCATTCCATTAGGGGATAATGGAGAAAAACACAAAAGTGGCTAACATGACTAAATGAATGATGCCATGTAAAAAAGTGGTGCGCCCGGTACTTAAAGTATTGATGGTTATCATCAGCGTAATGACTAGCATTAGCCCTTCTTTGGCAGACAACCCAAACATGACGGGCGTTGCTGTAAACATTGAATAAAGCGCGATAACAGGAATTGTCAACGAAATAGACGCCAAAGCCGAGCCTAACGCCAAATTTAAACTGTTTTGCAGTTGGTCGTTGTAGGCAGCTTTTACCGCAGCAATAGATTCAGGCAACAGTACCAAAGCAGCAATAATAATCCCTAGCACAATTTTTGGCATACCCATCGCCAGCAGCGCCGCTTCCATCGCAGGCGACAACATCTTAGCAAGACCCACGACCGTCACCAAACTGAAAAACAAAAATCCCACACTCATCGCCGTGGTTAGCGTATTATCACTGTGATGCTGATCATCTACACCGTCGGCAATAAAATAATCACGGTGACGAATGGTTTGGGTAAAGATAAATGCGGCATACAAAATCAAACAGCAAATCGCTACAAACATCAGCTGAGCGCCAATCATAAAACCGCCTGCGGCAGAGGTGGTAAAATTGGGTAAAATAAATACGATTAATGCAATCGCCAATAACACACTAATTGCCGCTTTACTGCCATGCAAGCTATAACGCTGTACATAATTTTTGATACCACCAATTAACAGGCAAATACCAATAATCCCGTTACAAATCAGCATCACTGCTGCAAATACCGTATCACGGGCAAGCACCGCGGCATCGGTGGGTGTGCTACTACTCATGAGTGCCAAAATAAGTGCCACTTCAATCACAGTGACCGCCAATGCCAAAACCAACGTACCAAAAGGCTCACCCACTTTGTGAGCAATCACCTCAGCATGATGCACGGCAGCAAAAACTGACCCCATCAAAAAAATCGCCGTCACGGTGTTCATGATGATGCCCGAGGGATGCCAAATCAAATGCACCGCAAGCACTAAAGCGGCAATACTTGGCGACAATAACGTCCAAATGGGTAAATTGATATTAAATTTTTGGTTCAGCCAAAATGTTTTTGCCATATCCCCTCCGCTCTATCTATATTTTCTAATTTATCATATAAATAGATAATATGTTCAAAAATATCAAAAATCAATTAAAAATGAAATTATTTCTCATTATTTTGTAATTTATGCCAGTAAATTATTGGTGTAAGACAAACAAAACCAATTAGCATACTCACCCAAAAATGCCATTGATAGCCCAAAAAATGCGCCATATAGCCGCTGGCAAAATGCGCTGAGCCGCCCAACACCGTCAACAGACAAACCTGCACGGTAAAATCACTCCCCGCATTGGCAGGCCGTGAATAATGCATAATGGTCGTGAGCATCGCAATCAGCGCCAACGATGCACAAAAATGCTCCAGCGCATTGACAACATAGAGCCACAAAAAATCCGTCAGTAACTGATGATAAAACCCATAAGCGACCAAGCCGTACAACCCTGTGGTCAGCGCTTGGGCAAAATTAAAATATAGCAGTGACCTAAAGCGAGTGAGTCGTTTCATCAAAATTGTGGCGACCCCTGCCCCAGCGACTGAGGCAGCCGAGCCCAAAATAGTTGCCCAAAAGCCAATTTGCTGTAAGCTGAGTCCGACATCGACCATCATCGGTTTGACCATACCGCTTGAAATACCATCAGCAATTTTGAAGGTCAATAACACCCCTAGCCAAGCCAGCATCTCCCGCGATGACCAAAAATACTGATAATGGTGGCTAAGGTAAGTTTTTAATGCCTTCAAACTGCCAGATTTTGCTGCCTGTACTTGTTTTTTGGAAGGTATAACCGAAGTGTGGGGGTGCTCTTTAAAAAACACAATGGGCACGGTATTAAGTGCCACCAAAGCCGCCATGGCAAGAAAACTATTACGCCAGCCCCATTGCTCGAGCAGCATCAGTAAAACACCGCCACCGACAATAAGCCCCAGTCGATAGCCGATGACTTGTACGGCATTGCCTTGGCTTTGGCGATGATGGTGATTGGGCGTCTGAGTCACCGAATCAGGCGCAGGCATATCATGGGTCAGCGGTTCTTTGGGCGCCATAGGCGTTTTAAGCAAACGGGTTGCTAGCCCATCCGTCGCCACATCGTGTGTCGCCCCAATGAGACTTAAGGTAAATAACATCCCGTACAATGTCATCACCGAAGGGGTTTGTGCCAAATTATGCGGTTCAAAAAAAGCCAACGCAATCAGGATGACAATCGACAACCCTTGCATCGGTAAAATCCAGCTTTTGGCGCGTCCGATTTTCTGTGAATAATAGCCGTCCACGACAGTAGCCCACAGGAATTTAAGCCCCCAAGGTACCAAAATCAGCCCTGACCAACCAATGGCAACCAGTGAGACTTTGTATTCACGTAAAATCGCTGGCAAAGCTTGGGTGATAAATCCTGCGGGCAAGCCTTGAGCCAAATACAAGGTGAGCAGTAAGCCTAAGGTTTTATAGTGGGTCAAATGAGTGTGGGATGGGGGCGCTGGCGACTTTGATAACGGCATAGGACTACCACAGGTAGATTATTTTTATAATAATGAGAAGGGCGTAAAACCTACGCCCTCATAACAAGATAAACTGCAATGACAACAAATAATGGATGAAAAATTAGTTAAATACCACGGTTTTATTGCCTGTGACAATCACCCGGTTTTGTAGATGCCAACGCACGGCACGGGTCAGCACGCTACGCTCAACATCTTGCCCAATCGCCCGCAATTCTGCCACATGGTGGCGATGGCTGACACGGTGCACGTCTTGCTCAATAATCGGTCCTTGGTCAAGGTCGGCTGTGACATAATGCGCGGTGGCACCAATTAGTTTGACGCCTTTTTCATACGCTTGGCGGTATGGATCAGCGCCGACAAAGGCTGGCAAGAATGAGTGGTGAATATTGATAATTTTCATGTGCCAGGCTGCGGTAAATTCAGCGGATAAAATCTGCATATAGCGCGCCAGCACCAACAAATCACAGTCTTTGACCAGCGCTTGAATCTCGGCTTCTGCTTGTACTTTATTATCTTTGCTCACAGCGACATGATGAAATGGCACACCAAAATTTTCTACCGCTTGGCGCAAATCATGGTGATTACTGACGACACAGGTAATCTCACAATCTAGTTGCCCTTGTTGCCAGCGCCACAGCAAATCAAGGAGCGCATGGTCGTATTTGGACACCAAAATCGCCACCTTTTTACGTTTACTATTATCAAATAGTTTCCACTCCATTTGATAGATGCGGGCGACGGTATGTTCAAAGCTGCCTTTCATATTATCGATGATATTGTCTAAATCATTGATAGCCATTTCAAGGCGCATAAAATATTGACCACCTTCGGGTTCAGTCGAGTATTGGTCAAGGCTGATAATATTGGCGCCATAACGATAAAAAAATTCGGATACAGCTTGCACAATGCCTGCGCGGTCTTGGCATTTGATCAATAAGGTTGCAGTAGCTAGTTGGCTCATGAGGTACTTCTTGTGTTCAATTTTCAAAAGATGCCATTGTAGCGATTTTTGTGCTGACAAAGAAGTCTAAACCCGTCAAAAGCCTTGTTGGATATAAAATTTTCTTGAGATTGGCTTACCCCCTGCCTTTTAACCTGCCTTTTAACTTAAATTACCCAAATCAACGTCGGTCAAGCGCCAACGCCCTTTTTTCTTTGAGCGCCCACCTGCGCTTTGACCACCGATTACCGCGGCGCCACCGAGCAATTTATTCAGTGTCTGGCTATGATAGGCATGACAAATCGCACACGCCAAGCCATCTGCCGCATCCGCTTGCGGCTGTATCTCAAGGCTCAACAAACGCATGACCATAAGCTGAATCTGCTCTTTGTCTGCCGCGCCATAGCCACATACCGCTTGTTTGATTTGCCGTGCGGTGTATTCAGCTACTTGCAAATCTTTGGCAACCATAGCGGCAATTGCTGCACCCCGCGCCTGCCCAAGCTTGAGCGCGGTATCGGGGTTTGATGCCATAAATACTTGCTCGATGGCGGCGGTCATGGGTTCATTGGTGTATTTTTGATAATGCTCAACGATACGGCTAACCCCATCAAATATCCGCTTTAACCGCTCGGGCATGGTTTCCCCTTGGCTGTAAGCATGAATCGTGCCTGCATCCAAATGTTCAAGTTTATCCCCACTCAACCGAATGATGCCATAGCCTGTCAGACGCGAGCCTGGGTCAATACCGATAAAGATACTCATAAAAGATGCTCGTACAAAAAGATACCCACAAAAAAATTTTGCTAAAAATGCAGTCAAAGCTAAAAATATCGAAGCTAAAAATGCCGTCAAATTATAGCATTTATCAAAAATTTAACGAAAAAATTGCTGAATTTCAAAAAACTATTTGATAGTTTTATGCATTACCCCCATCATTATTGCATTGGTTAATGATTCATCGTTTGTTATTTATAGTTTATTCACAATTTAGGAATCGTATTTTCATGGGAAATATAGTTGGGATTGCCATTGTCTGGTTGATTATTGAGATGCTGGTTTGGTATCTAATCGCACAATTTGTCAGTGGCTGGTGGGTGTTTTTGTGGTTTGTTGTGGCTGGCTTTGTGGGTGCCGCACTCATTAAAAAAGGCATAGCCACCTTAAAACCGATGGCTGGACAAGCGCAAGCCGCCATGCTTAACCCTGCCATGCGCCCTAATGAAAATTCCGTGGTGAAAGCGATTGCTTTTGCGGTGGCAGGTATCTTATTGGTACTGCCCGGTATTTTGAGTGATATTGCGGCACTTATTGTGTTATTACCCGCGGTACAAAATAAGTTTAAAGCCTTTGCCAAAGACTATGCCACTAAAAACCCAGAAAAATTGATGCAAATGATGGCAAGCAAAATGGGCGGTATCGATCCCTCAAAAATGGGTGGCTTAGGGGGTCTTGGTGGCATGGGTGGACAAAACCCGTTTGGCAGTCAAAATCCATTTGGTGGTATGGGCGGACAAAATCCGTTCGGCGGCTTTGGTAGCAAAAATAACAATGGCGGTAAATTTGGCACGACCATCGACGGACAAGCCAAAACGGTCAACTCGAACGCCAAACGCATCACTCGCTCTGCCAATGATGACTAGATAATGGATAAAAATTGACTGTTAAACATTGATAAATTTAAGGCATCCCTAGTATGCCTTTTTTTATGCCCTATTTTTGCGAAAAACTGGGTTTACTTTTTGCAAAAATTCATGCAATGTGATTTACTTAAGACAAAATTTGTTATATAAATTCTATAATGATACAATATGTTTCGTTTTGGAATTTTTAGTTTTGAGCGTGATTTTTATTTTTGGTAAATGTTTTTATTTTTGGTAAATGATATTAACAACATTGGTTAGCGACAAGGAGTGAATGTATGACCAGCAAAGTATATGACAGTGCAGCTGCGGCACTTGAAGGCGTCATTAAAGATGGACAAACGATTGCGGTCGGTGGTTTTGGTCTGTGTGGTATCCCCGAAGCTTTAATTGAAGCCTTGCGAGATAGCGGCGTTAAAGATTTGACCTGTATCAGCAATAATGCCGGTGTTGATGGTTTTGGTTTGGGATTATTACTAGAGACTCGCCAAGTCAAAAAAATGATTGCGTCGTATGTGGGTGAAAACAAAGAGTTTGAACGGCAGTTTTTATCGGGTGAATTGGAAGTGGAATTGACCCCACAAGGGACTTTGGCAGAAAAATTGCGTGCCGGGGGTGCGGGCATCCCTGCGTTCTTTACCGCCACTGGCGTAGGCACCCAAATTGCTGAGGGTAAAGAAGAACGTGAATTTGACGGTCGTCAATATATCCTTGAGCGCTCATTAGTCGCTGATGTGGCACTGGTTAAAGCCCAAAAAGCCGATAAAGCAGGCAACTTAATGTTCAACAAAACGGCGCGAAACTTTAACCCAGATGTCGCCACTGCAGGTAAAGTCACCATTGTTGAAGTTGAGCAATTGGTGGAAACTGGCGAGCTAGACCCTGACCAAATTCATTTGCCGGGTATTTATGTGCATCGCATCGTGGTCAATGCCAACCCAGAAAAACGCATCGAAAAAGTGACGACCAAAGAACAGACAAACTAGGATATAAGGAGATTACCATGGCATGGACTCGTGAACAAATGGCACAAAGAGCCGCTAAAGAACTACAAGACGGCTTTTATGTCAATCTAGGTATCGGTTTACCGACCTTAGTGGCGAACTATATTCCAGAAGGCGTCAACGTTTGGCTCCAATCAGAAAATGGGCTGCTTGGGATTGATGAATTCCCAACACCCGATAAAGTTGACCCAGATTTAATCAATGCGGGCAAACAAACCGTCACTACAGCGACTGGTGCGAGCTTTTTCTCAAGCTCACAATCATTTGCCATGATTCGTGGCGGCAAAGTCAACCTTGCTATCTTGGGGGCGATGGAAGTTTCAGACAATGGCGATCTTGCCAACTGGATGATTCCTGGCAAGATGGTTAAAGGCATGGGCGGCGCGATGGACTTGGTCGCAGGCGTTCAACGCGTGATTGTATTGATGGAACATACCAACAAACATGGTGAGCCAAAAGTATTGGCTGAATGTACGCTACCCCTGACAGGCAAAAAAGTGGTGAATCGTATCATCTCTGATTTAGCCATCATGGATGTGACCGATAACGGTCTAAAACTGGTTGAGCTGGCAGACGGTGTCACGTTTGAAGAATTACAATCAAAAACACCTGTAACCATTGCACAATAACAGCTGTAAAATAATAACGCTGTAAAAAGTACAAGTCAGCATTTAATTGCCATTAAAAGGACAGTGAAAAAGACAACAATAAAGGACAGTGATGCTGTCCTTTTTTATTGTTTTGGCTTTTTTACTTTCGGTGATTTGTCCTCTATAATGGCATCACTATCAACATTTATCCAACACCATGATTGCATCTCGCTTATCTCATTCCAAATTTATCACCGATGAAGACAATCCGCTGATTGATCGTAAGTATCCCAATGAGATGGCAGCCGATGACGGGGTGGCATTGCCGCAAATTTATCGGTTTGACTTTACCGAGGTGCCAGATTTTAGCCAAACAGTGATGCAAATCACCCCGGTGATTGATGAGCCCAATATCATGGTTATGCCCAATGATCATGAAGCAGTATCAGAAAATGTCACCCTTGCTACTGATAAATCTGTGCACATGGCTCAACAAACGGCGTCATCGGTGGCGCCCACTTCGCTTAACAATCCCCTTACTTCTCAATCGCTAACTAGCAAAATCCCATCAAAAACACGCTCAAATCGCCAAGTCATTGCGCAAGCAAGAGCCCAAGCCAAACAGATTGAACAGCAAAAACAACAACAAGAACAGCAACGCCAAGCACAAGAAATCGCGCGCTATCAGGCAGAAGTTGAAGCCGCGCTACTCAACCCCACACTGCATGAAGGACTGCTCAATCAGCGAAAATCCATTGCCGAATCACAGGCAGTGGTCAACAAACATGCGATTTTTGGCGAGCTTGCACAGGATTTGCAGACCATTCAATGGCTTGATTCAGACATAGCAGAACAAAGCCGAACAATGTATGAAAAAGCGGTTGCGCTGATTCAAACAGCGCAATCAAGGGACAATTTATTAGAAAGCAACGTATTAGAAAACAATTTATTAGAAAATGATGTACTCGAAGAAAATGTCCCAGCAGAAAATGTAGGGGAAAACCCTATATCAGCAGACAATTTGGCAAAAGCCGTACAAGTGATTGATAAATTTGCCGAGAATGGTCTTACTGATGCATTACTTCGTCAAGCGCTGTGGCTATTTGAAGGCAATCACTTACTCAGGATTTCTCAAAACTCCCAACAAGCTTTGCTACTGTTGCAACAAGCAGCCTCGCAGCATGATAATCGTGCGCAGAAATTACTCAGTAAACTGTACTATGCAGGACATGGGGTTGAGCAAGATAGCGAAATGGGTAAATACTGGCTAGAGCTGGCTGCGGCACATGGTCACCCTGACGCCATGCGAATTTCACAAGGTATTGCCACCCTGTCATTACTCAAGCAAACCCAACGCGAGGATACTAGCTATGGCAAAAAAATGGCGCTTGCGACTGCGGCGCTGATTATATTCATGATATTGATATTTATAGCAGTTAAAGTTTAAAGATTTGGATGAATGCCGTAATTTGGGTATTAAATAAGTTTAAACATCCAAATCACTACCAAAAAATTTAGTCATCAGTAGGGTCGTCAGATGGCACTCGTACGCCCTCATCATTAGACTCATCGCTCGCCAAGTTTGGCGTCAGCAGCGGATAATTGTTTAAGATATAACAAAACAATTCAGCCGTTTTTTGGGTGTCATATAAAGCAGAATGCGCTTCATTACCATCAAACTCTAGTCCAGCGAGTTTGCACGCTCTCGCCAGTACCGTTTGACCAAAAGCAAGCGCTGATAGAGTAACGGTATCTAACACGGAGAACTGGTGAAATTGGCTTTGATTTTTGCTATTGGTACGCTCAATTAAAGCATTTAAAAAGCCCAGGTCAAAATGCGCATTGTGCCCTACCAAAATACATTTGGTACATTGGGTGGATTGGCGCACCGTTTTTAAGTATTTAAAAATACGGCGAATGGCGGTTTTTTCATCTTCGGCAATGGCTTTTCGCATCGGGCTATGCGGATTGATGCCGGTGAATTGCAGGGCGCGCGCTTCAAGATTTGCCCCTTCAAACGGCTCAATATGGGCATTGACCGCCTCACCTGGGTAAAAACGCCCGGCATCATCCATCAAAATTGGAATACAGGCAATCTCAAGCAAAGCATCGGTTTTTGGATTGAACCCTGCTGTCTCTACATCCACCACCACGGGCAAGTAATTGCGAAAACGGTTGGCAATAGTCATCGATTCAGTTGTGGCGGTCATACGTTACCTTGCGGAAAAAAACAGAAAAAAATAAAGGGCTAAAAATCATACGGCTAAATTAAATGGCATCACTTTCCAGTCCAACGTTTGTCCAGCCATCAGTGGGGTCAAATCTTTACCATCAAGATAAGGATAACGCTCGGGGACTTGCCATGCTTCACGCACCAAGGTCACTTTATCACTATTGATAGGTAAGCCATAAAATTTTGCACCGTGAATACTGGTAAAGCCTTCTAACTTGTCAAGTTTGCCCATGCTGTCAAAGGCTTGCGCATACAAAGGCAGCGCAATCGATGCGCTATAACAGCCTGCACAACCGCAAGCATTTTCCTTGGTATGTGTCGCATGGGGCGCAGAGTCGGTACCAATAAAGAATTTGGGATTGCCACTGGTTGCCACATCAAGTAATACTTTTTGGTGACTTTGGCGTTTTAAAATCGGCAAGCAATAAAAATGCGGTTTAATCCCGCCCACCAACAGGTGATTACGATTAAACAGTAAATGCTGCGGGGTAATCGTCGCTGCGACATTTTTGCCCTGTGACAACACAAAGTCAGCGGCATCACTGGTGGTAATGTGTTCAAAGACGATTTTTAGTTTTGGAAATTTATCAATGAGATTGACCATCACTTCATCAATAAAGCGTTTTTCACGGTCAAAAATATCAATATGATGGTGCGTCACTTCACCATGTACCAACAGCGGCAAACCCAACGCCTCCATCTTGGCAAATACATCGGTGCAATGATTGATATGGCTCACCCCATCCGCAGAATTGGTGGTCGCGCCTGCAGGATATAACTTGACTGCTTTTACTACACCTGAATCAACGGCGGCTTCGATGTCTTCTGCCGTCAGTGACTCGGTTAAGTAAAGCGTCATCAATGGCTCAAATTGCTGGGAGATACTGTCATTGGGCACTTGCGCTAAAATACGCTCACGATAAGCGATAGCATCAGCGGCGGTTTTGACGGGTGGCACCAAATTTGGCATACAAATGGCGCGGCGAAAATTGGCAGCCGCATGGGGCACCGTCGTGGCAAGCGCCTGCCCGTCCCGTAAATGAATATGCCAGTCATCAGGGGCAGTAATAGTAAAAGTATTGATAGGTGCGGTCGCTGCGCTCATGATTTCCTCGAACAGTTTTGAGAATGCCTTAAAAAAACAACGTCAAAAACCGATAATTGAAGCGTTGAAAAACTTGTGCATCATAGCAGTTTTAGGCAAAAAACGACATGAAAATATTCGCAAGCCCCATACACCGACAAATAATACGTCAGTTTATGTCGTTTTGCTGACGGTGTTAATGGGTTTTGGATTTATTGCTAGGTTTGTTATTCGCCTGATTGTTTACTTTGTTATTCGCTTTGTCATCTGCCTTATTATCCATCGTGTTATTTGCTTTTTTATCAGGCTTTTTAGCGGATTTTTTGTCAGTAGCCGTTGTTGATGATGGTGACTTGTCTTTTTCTTTTGGCGATTTTTCTTTTACCGCTTTGTCCTTAGTCGTAGATTTTTTGGTGGTACTAGAAGTTTTTTCAGATTGTCCACTGTCGACTTTAGATGAGCTAGCTTTTTTCTTTTGGTCTTGTTTAGCCTCCTTCTTACCATCGGCTTTGGCATCGTTATTGGTATTTTTTTTGCGGTCTTTTTTGCTTTCCGCTTTTTTGCTTTCCTCTTGTTTATCAGATTTTTTCATAGCTCTCGCTTTTTCAGACTGTACCGAAGGCTTTTCATCCAATGACTTAGATTTATCGTGTTTCTTGTGATGCTCAGCTGTAGTCATCTCATTGGTCACTGTACTCGGTGTCGAGGCGACTTTTACTATCGCCACATCGTGATAAACCGGGTTTGCCACTGACATTTTTGCGGATGGTTGGGTGGCGGCAGGCTTATCTTTGACGCTCACCAACGCGCCTGCCCCGCTAAAAACGGCGACAGATAATACGGTGGCGGTCGCAATCCAATTTTTTTGTAACTTATCTATCCAATGAGCAGGTTTGCGAACTTGCGGTTTGGCAAAAATATTGCTGGCTGCAGTGGCTGTTTGTGTGTTTGACGTCACCGCTTTATTTATTTGGCGGTTATCGATTGCAATCACATGTTGATTGAAGTGAGCCTGCGGGATGGTCATTGGCGCAATGTTAAAAAAATTGGCCGCTTTATAAATAGTCATTTGCTGAATAATATGCTGTTGATAGACAGGCAAGTCTGTAACATTTTGAATTTTTGACCATGTTAATTGCTGTTGCTGCATTGCTTGAAAACTGACAGCGCGCCTAAAACCTACTGCATTCATCAGCCCCATATCTTCTGGTGACATAAAAAAAACCGGCTGCATCGCAAGCCACTCAGTAATCTGCGCTGAGTCTATGGTATTTTGTAGCGAACTTATCATATCTGCCAAATTTATCACCGCCAATGCAGTGATAGTCTGCCAAATAGTTAACAGGTTATCTAAGGGCAGATGGGTTTTTTCCAGTAGCACGCCGGCAATCATGGTTTTTTGGGTTTCATCATCAAACAACTGCTCAAAAATCGATGGGCTATTTTTAGACAGTTGTTTTAGGGTTGCAAAATTGCTGCCGTTTTCAATGAAATTTTTTGTAACTAAAGCAGTGAAAAATTCGGGGGTAAAACGATTTTCATCTGTTACCTGTGGCAAAGTTTGATGGATTAATGACGGATTTTGCTGAATTTTTGCCGATAACTGATAAAGCACGACTTTTAATAGCTCAGGCACCACTTTTTTTAGATAACAAATTGATACGTGTGACCCATCTGCTACTATCGGTAGCAATGGTGGCAGAGCGTTTGCCCAAAAATGATATAACGATATATGGTCAATGATATTACAAGTTGTGGAAGGATTTTTTGACAGCATATTTTGTCACTTAATTTACATTTTTTGGCATTGGGGCAGTGAGTTTTTAGCAATATTGTAGATGCAGAGCAACTTCTTTATACGCCCTCTAAAAAAACAGCCTTAGATTTAGAAATCTTGTTGATACCTTACCATTTCAATTCGATTAAATTCATCAAATTATGATTAGAATTTGTTGTAACTTTTGTGCAAACTTAGTAAAGTAGACAGCATCAAAAATTATATTTTAGCATCAATCACGTAACATTTTCTGCCTATCGAAAAATTGGTAATTTTTTCTGATTCTTTTTATCTCTATCGATTTATTTAACAGCCTTACTCACTTTAGGATAACTTTATGGCTATCTCTACCAACCTAATCAAATCCTTTCAACTTTCGGCATTGACGACCGCACTTGCCCTCGCTGGTTGTGGCGGTGGTGGCGGTAATGATACATTGCCGCCGCCTGTAAACGGCGGTGGTACTACTGATAGTACAGGCTCAACACCCACATCAGCTATCAATATAAGTGCGATTTCCTTAGAAGGTGTGAATAGTGCTAGCTTTATTCCTAGTACAGGTGCAACTGCTAAAGTCAAAGTAACTGATGCCGCGGGTAAGGGCATATCTGGAGCTATTGTAACTTTTTCGGCAAGTGGGGGCGTGAGTTTTAGTACCACTAATAGTTCAGTATTAACTGATACTGAAGGTAACGCTTCTATTTTTGTTAAACCTATAGATATAAATGATAATGGTACTTATACGCTGACCGCCACATCAACGTATAACAGCATCACTGCAACTAGCAAACCTTACGCCTTTTCATTACAAAAAACCAATCTAAAAATTACACAGTTAAAAACTGAAGTGCCTACTAATACTACATTAGAAGTTGGTGGCTCCACCAATGTTTCTTTAATTGTTACTGATGAAAATGGTGTAGTACAACCAAATACCACTGTTAACTTCACCAATAATTGTGGCACATTCACTGAAGATTCAGTAATGACCAATAGCGAAGGTGTAGCAACCACTACTTACTCTGCAATAAAGGCTGATGGTAGCCTATGTACAGACGCGTCTGTTATTATCACTGCCTCAACTACTACCGGTGTTTCTGCCAATACTTCTATTAACTTGACTCCAATAGTAGGTAACTCTATCGCCTACACGACGACAGGAGCAGTGAATCTAGGCGCAAGTAATAGTGGTTCATCAACATCAGGTCAAATCGAATTTACTGTGTATTCAAATGGTAAACCTGCCGCTAACCAAGATGTCATCATTACTAAAACCTATGCTCCACTCGATTTCAGTTTTGTTAAACTTGGCAATCAATCGGCACAAACAGTAAAAAGTGATAGTAATGGTAAGGTTAATGTAACGCTTTATCCTGGTGCATTGCCTGGACCTGTTGAATTAAAAGCCACTTTAGCAACTAATTCGACTATCACTGCACTCTCTAAAGATGTTGCAGTTGCGACAGGGCGTGCTACCCAAAACGGCATGAGTGTCTCTCTAACCAAAAATACTTTAGCAGTTGGCGTGGACGGTGACACAACAGAAGTAACGGTACGTTTAGTTGATAGAGTTGGCAATGCAGTACCTGATGGTACGGTGGTAAGCTTTGTTTCTGAAGGTGGTAAAATTACACCTAACTGCTCAACCGTTGATGGTGCCTGTTCTGCTACATTTTCTACTCAAAATCCGCGTAGTGATGGTAGATTGTCTGTTGTAGCTTATGTCGAAGGTGATAAATCTTATATTGATACCAATGGAAATAACAAATTCGATATTGGTGAGCCATTAAGTCACAATATTGGCAGTTTCTATCGTGATGACAATGAAAATGGCGCTCATGATTTAGGTGAGTATGTTTATATTCGTCCAATTACAGGCTCGCCATTAGCTTGTGGCACTTCTTCATTTGGTCAACCAAATTTAGTTACCCAAATTTTAAGTGTAAATCCCTTATCCACGGTCACACACCAGTGTGACAACCAATTAGAAGCTGTATTACGTTATCAATTCGTCTTAGGACTAGCTGGAAACGTGCCTGTATATGATGATAATTCTCCAACTGATTCTACACCAGAGAACTTAACATACACCTTACCCGTCAATGCAATCAATACGCCTATAAAGTATAGTTTTGATATGTTTGGTAATAGTGCTAGAACAGTGTCTATGCCAGCAGGTACGACAATTAGTGTAAGTGCTGTTGATAAAACTACTTATAATCCTAAAGTCGAAATCGTTACTGACACTATAAAGAAAAAAATAGCGGTTAGTGGTGCGGACGCAAATAGTATAGTGACTGTTAGATATGGTACCCAAACTTTAGGAATACAAACTGATAATAATGGTTATGGAGAAGTCTCAAATATTTCAATTGAAACGTCAGCAACTCCGACAATCACTAATGGGAAAGGTAGTGCAACGGCAACAAGTTATGTTGCAAGCAAGAAAATTTTAATATCAGGAGCTGATCCATCTTTATCAAGTATTGTTGTAGATGTGGAAGGAGTTCCTTACAATGTATTTCTTAATAATGGTATCGGTAGTTTGGCTGGTATTCCTGCTACAGCAACCACTGGTACGGTAAATGATACTAACGTAACTTGTAAAGCTGAGTTTACTGCGGGTGTTTTAACTGTGCCTAATATAATGAATCTAAGTTTAGCTAATGGTAAAATAATCGATCCGCGTGTTAACTATACTGTAACTTATGAAGATTGCCGAGCAGGAGATCAAATTAAAGTGACAACAAATGCGCCTTCACCTGCTGCAAATACTTTAACTAGAACCATATATGTACAATAATTTTTTAAATCATTAACAAAAACCCCTTACACAATGTAAGGGGTTTTTGTTTGTCATTACAACATTCAAAAGACTAAGTCAACATCCGCCCCCGTGCGGTACGTACGATATAACCTTGCTGAATCAAATACGGCTCAATCACATCTTCAAGCGTGCCTCTATCTTCAGCGAGTGCGGCTGCAATCGACTCAACCCCCGCAGGTCCGCCATTAAAACGCTCCTCTAACATCTCAAGATAACGTCTATCAAGATTATCAAGCCCGCGTTTATCAACTGCCAGCATATCGAGTGCGCTATGCGCAATTTCAGCGGTGACGGTACCATCACCTTTAACTTGGGCATAGTCGCGTACGCGGCGTAGCAACCGATTGGCAATACGCGGTGTACCGCGCGAACGTCTAGCGACTTCGACTGCCCCTTCTTTAGTCATAGGCACGTTAAGCAATCCAGCCGATCTTGTGACAATGGTCGTTAAGTCCGCCACATTATAAAACTCTAATCGCTGTACAATACCAAAACGGTCACGCAGTGGCGAGGTCAACAAACCTGCTCGGGTGGTCGCAGCCACCAAAGTAAAAGGGGGCAAATCAAGCTTTATAGAGCGTGCAGCAGGTCCTTCGCCAATCATAATATCAAGCTGAAAATCTTCCATCGCAGGATACAAGATTTCCTCAATCATCGGGCTTAAACGGTGAATCTCATCAATAAACAGCACATCACCCGGCTCTAGATTGGTCAGCATCGCTGCCAAATCACCCGCGCGTTCAAGCACAGGACCAGACGTTGAGCGCAAGTTACCGCCCATTTCACGGGCGATAATGTTGGCGAGTGTAGTTTTACCCAGTCCAGGCGGTCCAAATATCAAGGTATGGTCGAGCGCTTCTTTTCTCGATAATGCCGCGTTGATAAACACGCCCATTTGTTCTTTGACCACAGGCTGACCGATATATTCAGCGAGTAACGCTGGACGGATATTATTGTCATTCTGGTCTTCTGAGCGCCCCATCGGACTAATTAGACGTTGCTGCGAATTGGCACTTGAAAAAGGTGGAATCATAAGTATTTGACACTAGTTGCAAGTTTTAACGAGGATAATAGCACTGGCAACTCTTGCAAGTGCTATGGGATGTACAGAGAAAAAGTAAAAAAATTTAGGGCAACACACGCTGCAATGTCATATCACATTGGGTGCCTTTACTATCCTTGCACCACTGCATTTGCTCACCTTGCTGTTTGACATAAGCAACCAAAATATCGCCGGTCTGGTCAACGCGATTGCCAGAACAATCTGTTGCATTGTTATCATATTGGGTCTGAATCGCTAGTGCAGGTAAGCCATCGCCTGTGTCAGCATACAAATATTTGCCATACGTAAATTCCTGACCGCTTGAACCGATAAATTGCTGATCGCGCCCAAAATTATACCGCTCTTGGCAACTTGGCTGCGCAGCGTCGGTTTTATCAAGTCGCAGCTGCCACTGTCCTGCGATATTTGGCAAAATATGCGTCGACACTTGCGCCACTTGCTGTTGGGTTTTGCTATCATCGGGCAACGTACCCCCCATTGCTAGACTGGTTAAAATGCCTATCAACGAAATATTCATGAAGTCCATCGTTATTTTGTTCCTTTTATCATGCCATCTTTATAAGCTAACAACCCAACTCATCTACCAGTTCTCAATCAGCCAATTCTCACTCAGCGATGTTAGCACTGACCTTTATAGTAACTTTTAACAACTTTTGGTATTTGGGGTTAATATTCAAAGATATTCAAAATATTAAAGGCTAAATTATTCTGCTGTTAATGGGGTCAGCACGCAAAAATTTAACCCAAAACCACAAAAATTATTTAAGCACTTTATTTAACTACTTAAAGTTTCATATTCATCAGTGGCTTTAATCATACTTGCTTTTGGCTTTATTTGCTATAACACAATAATGCTCATAATGCAGTCTTGCCAAAACATCAGGCGCTCATAAAATCTGTGCAAATTTGCTTGTCAAAAAGTTAAAAACCCAGCATAATAACCGAAGATTTCAGGAGAGAATGTTGTTTTGTTTTTCATCAAATTATGAAATACCAAAACCATCACCGAAGGCGTAAAGACCCTATAATCGCTCAGGTAAAAGGACTGGAATCGTAATTTTTGGCAGTGGCGTATGCACTGCATCAAAATATAACAAATCTGGAGAGTGTATTGCTTTGCAATACCACCGAAGGGGAAAAGATTGACTTGTCTATCTGTACTGTAAGCTATACTACAAGAAATTGACAAGTCGATTGAAAATCTCAGGTAACAGGACAGATAGGGCTGATAGCTACCGACATCAGGTTGGATTAGTTTTAGTGCTCTATTGATGTGTGATGTTTAGATTTAGCGTTTTATCCCACGCTGTTAAAACCTCAAATCAAACATCAAACCGTTATTTGATTTTTACCCACTCAAGGATTTGCCATGTCAGCCACAGACAAGCCTTTAAACCGCACCCCTTTTTATCAATCCCATATCGATAGCAACGGCAAAATCGTTGACTTCTCTGGTTGGGAATTGCCTATCCATTATGGCTCACAGATTCAAGAACATGACGTTGTGCGTGCGGATGCGGGCATGTTTGACGTGTCACATATGGTCGTGACTGACATCGCCGGCAAAGACGCCAAAGCTTGGCTGCAAAAACTGCTTGCCAATGATGTCGCCAAACTCAAATTTGTCGGTAAAGCGCTTTATTCTGCCATGCTAAACGAGAACGGCGGTGTGATTGATGACTTAATTGTCTACCGGATGAACGATGCAGAGACCGAGTACCGTATCGTCTCAAATGCTGCCACCCGTGATAAAGATTTGGCACAGTTTGACAAAATCGCCAAAGACTTTGCCGTCACCATTACCGAGCGCCCAGAACTTGCTATGCTTGCGGTGCAGGGCCCGAATGCTCTGCAGAAACTGAGCCAAGCCAAACCAAATTGGGCTGATAGCCTAGCCACCTTAAAACCATTTGTGGGCAAAGACTTGACCGACATCGAAGGCGCAGATTGGTTTGTGGCGCGTACCGGTTATACGGGTGAAGATGGCGTTGAAGTCATTTTGCCACAAGCCGAGGCCTCAGCGTTTTTTACCTTACTTAAAGACCATGGCATCGCCCCAGCAGGATTAGGTGCCCGTGATACATTACGTCTTGAAGCGGGCATGAATTTGTACGGGCATGAGATGGATGAAACTATCAATCCATATGAATGCGGTATGGCCTGGACGTTAGCGGTAAAAGATGATCGGGATTTCGTGGGTCGTGAGGCTATGCAAGCCAAACAAGAGCAAGCGATTGCTGAGGGTAATGACGTCATGCAAGTAGGTTTAGTGCTAGAGTCTCGTGGGGTACTGCGTGAAGGCATGACGGTCACGCTAGACAATGGCAAAACTGGGGTCATCACCAGCGGCACTTTTAGCCCAAGCCTAAAACAATCGATTGCCATTGCCCGTATTCCAAAGACGACCGATACCGCAGCCACCGTTGATTTGCGGGGTACACCGACGCCAGTACGTATCATTTCGTTACCGTTTGTTAGAAATGGCAACAAACAATTCAACTAAGATTTTATCATGATATGATGGATTTAGCGCTTATTAATGAACCATATTCAAATGATTAGTCAGCGTAATTTGAAAAATCGATAATAAATTCATCATACTTTAGAAGGTAAAATCATGAAAAAGTTACTCTTTGTTGTACCGTTTTTGGCAAGTTTGGCGGCCTGTACTTCAACCCCAGTGGCACAGCCTAGTCCATCACAAGTGTTGGCAATTCAGGCAAATTCACAAACCTTTAAATGTGACAATAACACTGAAGTTGTTGCGTTCTATGGTCAAGAAAACGGCAGCAATGTCGCTAATTTAAAAATCACCTCGCCCATGCTCGGTCTAAACCAAGCGGCGATGGTGTTAAAACAAGATGTATCAGGCTCGGGTAACCGCTATACCTTGTCGAATGCCACCAAAACTACCATGTATGATTGGCACGTTAAAGGCGCAGAAGGTGCGTTAACCGTGACCTCACAAGGTCGTGATTATAACTTTGTGTGTAATGCTATTTAATCTGATTCACTTGTTGAATGGGTTAAACCGCTAAGTTATTTTAAGTTTGGTCGATATACATTGTATCGACCAAATTTTTGTTACTCAGTTTGTTAAATTACTTAGCTTTTAAATACTAGGCTTTTAAAAATGTTTAGTAAAAAGGTGCCAAGTGTGACTGCTTGGCTGACAGCCTTTTATTTTCACCCCTACTTTCGCTTTGAGGAAAATAGTTATGAGCAATATTCCAGCAGATTTAAAATATGTGGCTAGTCATGAATGGTTACGCCAAGAAGAAGACGGTACTATCACTGTGGGTATTACTCACCATGCCCAAGACTTGCTCGGTGATATCGTGTATGTTGAATTGCCTGAAGTGGGTGAACACGTTGACGTGGATGCTGAAATTGCGGTCGTCGAATCGGTGAAAGCTGCCTCGGATGTCTACGCGCCCATTGCTGGTGAAATCCTAGCGGTCAATGAAGCCTTGGTAGATGCGCCAGAAACCATTAATGAAGACCCTTATGGCGAAGGTTGGTTCTTTAAAATTAAACCAGACAACGCCGATGATTACCAAGGCTTGATGGACGCAGACGAGTACCAAGATAGCATTTAATTATCTTTATCTCATAGTTTTTATCTCGTCTTTTTATAGACTCTAGCTAAGGTAGTCGCGTGATTACCTTAGCCTGTTGTCTTATCAATTAACTGTAATGCATTCTTTATTTTGTTAACTTGAGAGCTGCTATGTCAACACTTACCCCGCTTACTGACCCAAAACAAGCCAGTTTTTATGAGGTGGTGAGCACTCGCCGTTCGGTACGACGCTTTACCAAAACGCCCATCAGTGATGAGGTGCTAAACGCCTGTCTCGATATGGCGATGTTAGCGCCTAGCTCAAGTAATTTACAGCCTTGGCAGTTTTTTGTGATTGAATCAGAAGAAAAACGCCAAAAAACTGTGACCTATTGCATGAGCCAAAATGCAGCAAAAACCGCCAATAAGCTGATTGTCGTGGTCGCTCGTACTGACACGTGGCGTCAACACGCCAAAGACAATATCAAGTATTTTCCTGTCAAACCTGTACCAAAACCCGTGCAAGATTATTATGGCAAGCTCATTCCGCTGACCATGACGCGCGGTGTGATGAATGTGTTCACCCCTGCCAAATGGGCGCTGACGCAAGCCACTCGCAAAGTCAGAGGTGCGATGGTTGACCCCATCTATGATGCTGACGATCTCAAAAACTGGGCGCTCATTAGCACCTCACTGGCAGCCGAGAATTTGATGCTTGCCTTGCGTGCCCACGGTTTTGATAGTTGCCCGATGGGGGGATTTGATGAGCCACAACTCAAAAAATTGCTTGACCTCAATGAAGATCAGCATATTTGTATGGTGATTGCTGCCGGTGAACGCGACGAGCGTGGTATCTATAGTGAGCAATACCGTTTTGAGCGGGAGCGCTTTATTGTTAAAGTGTAATACCGTTAAAGTGTAATTTTTATCCATTCAACCGATGTTTGTCATGTTAGCCATGGCAAGACCTGCTATTTTTTTCAATGTTTTATCAGACGCTAAAGGAAACTTGAATGAGTCAACCGTCTTTTCAATCATTTGCTGATTTATTCCAATCATCAGAATTTATTCATCGTCATGTTGGCATTAGCCAAGATGAAAAAGAAGCGATGCTAAAAGCTGTCGGCGCTGACAGCATGGCAAGCTTTATTGAACAGACGGTGCCAGCTTCGGTACGTCTTAGCAAAGAGTTAGATTTACCCTTAAGTATGACTGAGCATGATGCCTTGGCAAAGTTGCGCGGGTTGGCAGATAAAATCAAGGTCAATAAAAGCTATATTGGCTTAGGCTATTATCCGACTCGCCTACCTGCAGTCATTCAACGTAATGTGCTTGAAAACCCGGGCTGGTACACGGCTTATACCCCTTATCAAGCGGAGATTGCCCAAGGTCGCTTAGAGGCATTACTCAACTTCCAACAAGTTTGTATTGACTTATCAGGTCTTGAATTGGCGGGCGCAAGTTTGCTTGACGAAGCCACTGCGGCGGCTGAAGCGATGGCGATGGCAAAACGCGTGGGTAAAAGTAAATCTAACCAATTTTTTGTTGATAGCCGTATCTATCCTCAAACCTTAGATGTCATCAAAACCCGTGCCAAATATTTTGGTTGGGAGGTAGTGGTCGGTGATTTTGACGTTGCCAAACAGGGTGATTTCTTTGGCGCGATTTTCCAGTACGTGGGTAGCGAAGGCGATGTGGTTGATTTAACTGATATCATCAGTGCCGTCAAAGCCAAAGGCACGCAAACAATCGTTGCCGCTGATGTGATGAGTCTGGTACTTCTTAAATCACCGGGTAGCATGGGTGCGGATGTGGCACTCGGCAACACCCAGCGCTTTGGCGTGCCGATGGGCTTTGGTGGTCCACACGCGGCATATTTTGCCTTTAAAGACAGTGCCAAGCGCTCTGCCCCAGGTCGTATCATTGGCGTATCGGTGGATGCCCAAGGTAAACAAGCCTTGCGTATGGCACTACAAACCCGTGAGCAACATATCCGCCGCGAAAAAGCCAACTCAAATATTTGTACATCGCAAGTGCTACTGGCCAATTTGGCAGGGATGTATGCGGTGTATCATGGTCCTGAAGGTGTTAAACGTATCGCCACCCGCATTCATGCGTTAGCCAGCGCTTTTGCCCAAGCCATCAAACAAGCTGGCATGTCGATTGTGCATGAGCAGTTTTTTGATACTGTGCTCATCAATACCGAAGGTCAAACTGAGCAAATCTATCAAAATGCCCTTAATATCGGCTATAACCTGCGCAAAGTAGACGATAACCATATCGCCATTGCCTTTAATGAAACCAGTGACGCAGCGGATTTTGGTGTACTCACGCAGTTATTCACAGGCGTAGCCGCTCAATTATCTGATGATATCAGCTTGTCTTTGCCAGCATCACTGCTACGTACTGACGCGATTTTAACTCATCCTGTGTTTAATCGTTATCACACCGAACATGAAATGCTGCGTTATTTGAAAAAGCTAGAAAACAAAGACTTGGCGATGAATCATAGTATGATTTCGCTGGGTAGTTGCACCATGAAACTTAACGCCACTAGCGAAATGCTACCGATTACTTGGAATGAATTTGCCAATGTGCATCCATTTGCGCCACGCGAACAAGTGGGCGGCTATATTGAAATGATTGAAGGCTTGCAAGAGCAACTCAAAGCCATCACAGGGTTTGACGCTATCTCTATGCAGCCAAATTCAGGCGCGTCAGGCGAGTATGCAGGACTATTGGCGATTCGTCGTTATCATGAAAGCTTAGGTCAACCCAACCGTCATATCTGTCTGATTCCGCGCTCCGCTCACGGCACCAATCCTGCCACAGCACAGATGATGGGGATGGAAGTGGTCGTGGTAGCCACCGATGAGCGTGGTAACGTTGATATTGCCGACTTGACCCAAAAAGCGGAAAAATACAGCGACAATCTGGGCGCCTTGATGATTACTTACCCTTCGACGCACGGTGTGTTTGAAGAAGGTATCCGTGATATCTGTGACTTGATTCATCAACACGGTGGTCAAGTGTATATGGATGGCGCTAACATGAACGCGCAGGTCAGCATGATGCAACCTGCGGATGTCGGTGCTGACGTCCTACACATGAATTTGCACAAAACTTTCTGTATTCCACACGGCGGCGGCGGTCCTGGTATGGGTCCTATTGGCATGAAATCACATTTGGCGCCTTTTATTGCCAACCACGTCGTATCTGCAGTACCCAATGCCCAAGATGGCATGAGTGCGGTATCGGCTGCCCCGTTTGGTTCAGCCAGCATCTTGCCTATCTCATGGATGTATATCACCATGATGGGTCGTGATGGCTTGGTGCAAGCGACAGAAGCTGCGCTATTAAATGCCAATTACACCGCTATGAAATTAAAAGACCATTACCCTGTACTTTATAGTGGTGAAAACGGTCGCGTCGCCCATGAATGTATCATTGACATCCGCCCACTAAAAGCCGAAACAGGTATCACTGAAGTTGATATCGCCAAACGCTTAATGGATTATGGTTTTCATGCGCCTACCATGTCTTTCCCTGTCGCAGGTACTTTGATGATTGAGCCCACTGAGTCAGAAAGCAAAGAAGAGCTAGACCGCTTTATTTCAGCCTTAATTCAAATCAAAGCTGAGGCGATGAAAGTTAAAAACGGCGACTGGCCAGCAGATAACAACCCACTGGTGAACGCACCACACACCGCGCAAGTGGTGACCGGTGACTGGGATCGTCCATACAGCCGTGAAGAAGCCGCCTATCCACTCGCGTATGTACGCGACAATAAGTTTTGGCCATCGGTGAGCCGTATCGATGATGTGTATGGCGATAAAAATTTAATCTGTTCTTGCCCCGATATCTCAAGCTATGAGAATGGGGAAATCGCAGAGTAAACCTCAATCAACACTCACCGTATTTTTTACAAAAGCCATGCAAAAATGTATGGCTTTTTGCTATAAAGCCAATTGCGAGTCAAAAAAATTCTGCTATGATGCAGGGGACTCAAAAAAATTGTAATCACTACGCGTTATTTTACACCCATCATAAGTCAAGGATGACGTTATGTTTAGTACCATTGCGATTATTATTTCGCTCTTTCTATTAATGTATTTTGCCTATCGCGGCTATTCTGTATTAATATTAGCGCCTTTGATGGCAACCCTAGCGGTGGCGCTGTCAGGCGATATTCTAAGCGCACTGCCTATCTATACCACCGTTTTTATGAAAGCGTTGAGTGGCTTTTTATTGAAGTTTTTTCCCATATTTTTGCTAGGGGCGGTGTTTGGTCAGCTCATGGCAGATTCTGGGGCTGCCACAGCGATTGCCAGAACGGTGGTTAGTAAATTAGGCGCGAATAAAGCCATACTGGCTGTGGTTTTGGTCTGTGCGATTTTAACCTATGGCGGTGTGTCGCTGTTTGTGGTGGCTTTTGCCATTTATCCGATTGCTAAAGATTTGTTCAAGTCAGCAGGGGTGCCAAAAAGGCTCATTCCAGGGGCGATTGCGTTAGGGTCATTTACCTTTACCATGACGGCGTTACCCGGGACACCTGCCATCCAAAACGCCATTCCCATTCCCTATTACGGTACCAATGCCTTTGCCGCACCCATACTGGGTATTATTGGTTCGCTCGTGATGTTTGGCTTGGGCATGTTGTGGCTGCAACGACGCGCCCATAGCGCTAAAACGGCTGGCGAGGGATATGGTATTCATGAAGATGATGAGGTGCATGCTGATAACCTAGACCCCCATCATACCTCTTTTATGGTGGCGATGATTCCTTTGGTATTGGTCATCGGCATCAATGCCTTGTTAACGTACGCGGTTTTTCCGAGTATGGATTTCTCTGCACTGCAAGCGCAGTTTAAAGACTTGGATATCAAGGGCGCTTTGGGACTTTGGTCAATCATTATCGCTTTAGTCACCGCGATTATTGCTTTGATTGTGCTGCGCTTGGGCAAATGGACGAACTTGCAACACAGTCTTAATAAAGGCACTTATAGCTCTATGTTGCCTATTTTTAATACAGGCTCAGAAGTCGGTTATGGTGCGGTGATTGCGACATTGGCAGGTTTTGCGGTGTTACGAGATAGCGTGTTAAATCTATCACCCAGCAACCCATTAATCTCAGAAGCCGTGGCTATGACCACCTTAGCGGGTATTACCGGTTCTTCTTCTGGCGGCTTGAGTATCGCGCTGCCCATTTTAGGTAAAGAATATTTGGCACAGGCAGTGGCGCATGGGATAAATCCTGAGTTATTGCATCGGGTCGCAGTAATGGCAGCAGGTGGCTTAGACACGCTACCACATAGTGGTGCGGTGATTACGTTATTTGCCATTTGCCATTTGACCCACAAGCAATCTTATAAAGATGTCGCCATGGTGACGATGGCAATTCCCCTCATTGCGGTGACGGTGGTGATTGTTTTAGGTACCATGTTGGGTTCTTTTTAACCTGTTTATTTTTAACCTGTTTATTTTTTAAGCCATTTAGTAGTAAAAAATCCCACTCAGCGGTAGGATTTTTTATTTATTCAGCGGTTGTTTCATGGTCAATAGATGGCGGGTTATTGGCAATCACCGTATCTAAAATGGGTAAAATCTCTGCCATAATCCACGCCTTGCGCCACCCACTCAGCCAAGGGCTTAATGCCGGTTTTTCTGCTGCGACAGCATAAGCATACAGCTCTGACAGCCATTTTTTTCGCATCAATACTGTCTCATCAATTGACAGGGTTTGCCCATGCTGTTTGATGGCTCTTTCCAATTGTTTTTGTACATCGCTAGACAGACTGCGATATGGTAAAGGCAATAGACTTGGATAGGCTGCGTCATCTTCTTTTCGCACCTTATCAATCAGCGTCAAAATCTCTTGCCCATACATGCGAATCACATTGGGCTTGATACTGGTAAAACCTAGCTGCTTCATACTAAAAGGCGGTTTTTCGATGATTTCACGGAGCGCCTGCGGGCGCAGGATAAAAGTGCGTGGTCTATTGATTGATTTGGCAAGTTGTTCGCGCCATTCGCAAAGAGTTTGCAGCATGGCGAGTTGCTCGCGATTATCGCGGTAATCAGCGACACTCAAGTACAAAGCGTTATCAGGCGTGCTAAAGTTAGCAAAAATTTCTTGGGTATAGCTTTGACAGTCTTCAACCGCATATTGCCATAAACCTTGCTCGGTCAACTGCGTTTTGATGACCGCAAACATCGGCAATAAATAACGCACATCGTCTACCGCATAGCTTTCTTGCTCAGGCGTTAATGGGCGCTGCAACCAATCTGATTGGCTTTCACCTTTATCCACATGCACAGCAATGGTTTCTTGCAGCGATTTTTGATAGCCAAGCGAATTTTCACCGGTCAAAAAACCTAAACCAATTTGGGTATCAAACACATTGCGCAGCGCAGGCAAGTTGGAGAGTAAATAATAAATTCCCAAATCTTCGCCACACGCATGTAACACCACGGTGGGTATATCCGCTAACACTTCCCAAAACTCTTCTAAATACAGCTTGGGCGCGTCAATCAAATAAATCGCTTTGCCTGTATTGATTTGAATCAGCGCAAGAATGGGGAAAAAAGTGTCGCGCTTGATAAACTCAGTGTCTAACGCAATGGTATCGACTTGTTCTAGGTCATCGAGCAGGGCAAAAAGCGCATCCTGAGTTTTCACCCAATGGATTGGCAAGTCATGAAGTTGTTGTAATTGGGCTGGGCTTAACGGATTTTGGATGAGCATAACTTGGGTCTTGTGGACGGATAATTTAAGCGTATTTTATGATGAATCTAGGATTTTGTCTTGTCAAACTGATGAAAAGATTTTATAAGCGTCCACGATTTTGCAGGGCTTGACCCAGTGTCATGCTATCTAAATACTCAAGCTCACCGCCCATCGGAATCCCTTGGGCAATCCGGCTGATATGAGTGACGTAAGGCTTGACCGCTTCACTGATAAAATGCGCGGTGGTTTGCCCTTCTACCGTGGTACTGGTTGCCAAGATGATTTCTTCTACGGGGGTTTGCGCGGCTTGGTGTCGCTTTAATAGCCCAATCAGCTGATTGATGCCGAGCTGCTCCACACCAATACCATCAATGGGTGATAAATGCCCGCCAAGCACAAAGTATTTACCGTTAAACCCAGCGGTTTGCTCGATTGCCATCATGTCTGCTGCCGTCTCTACGATACAAAGCACGCGCTCATTGCGGCGCGGATCGCTACATACAGGGCAAATATCCTCATCTGATAAACCACGGCATACTTGGCATTGCTTGATATCATGCATCGCCACAATCAAGGCTTCGCCCAGCGCTTGACCCTGCGGGCGTTTATAGCTAAGCAAGTGCAATGCCATGCGTTGGGCAGATTTGGGTCCGACCCCGGGCAGCACTTTGAGTTGTTTTACAAGTTCATCAAATTTTGGCGTTAGCATAGGCGCATTCTTATAAACATGATAAAAAATAAAAAAGCTGACAGTCAATTATCAGCTTTTTATGGGGGTTTGCCTGCCTAATCGCAAGGCAATTTTCCACTATTTTATAGCGCTACTTTATAGCCTTATGGATAGCCCTAGTGGGTTTAAAATAAACCATTCATGCCTGGTGGCAACCCCATGCCGTTGGTGGCACTCGCCATTTCAGTCTCATGTAGTTCATCGGCCTGACGCACGGCATCATTGATAGCAGCCGCAATCAAATCTTCAATCATATCAGGGTCGTCTTGCAGTAGGCTTGGATCGATTGACAAACGTTTGACCACATGGCGACCATTCATGGTGACTTTCACCAAGCCACTACCCGCTTCGGCATGCACTTCTTTTTCTGCCAGTTTTTTCTTGGCGTTTTCAACGTTTTTTTCCACTTGCTTTTGCATCATTTGCGCTTGTTGCATGAGAGCTTGTAAGTTCATGAATTTTCCTATTTGTTTCTAATGTTGGTGGTTCATTGTAGCGAATTTGACCGCAAACTGTCTATTGCTAATCGTTAGCCCAAATTTTTAACATACAACTGCTAACCTAAAACTGCTAATCTAAAATCACTCACATAAAAATGCTAAGATAACCTCACTACCATCAACCCATTAACCGCAAAAAACTATGACTATGATAACAAATACACCCGCATCGCTAGAGGTCGCTCTCTATAAAGCCGCTGATGTTATTAGATACGCCCAAAATATTGCCATTCTGACAGGGGCAGGCGTCTCGGCTGAAAGTGGCATTTCGACTTTTCGGGATAAACTTACCGGACTGTGGCAACAATACCAAGCCGAATATTTGGTCAGCATTCAAGCATTTGAAAATGAGCCTGAACTGGTATGGCAATGGCACCAATGGTGGCGTGGACAAATCGCCGATAAACAGCCCAATCCTGCCCATTTTGCCTTAGGTAAATGGCAAACATTGGCAAAGCAGCAAGGCAAAACTTGGACGCTGTTTAGTCAAAATGTCGACAATCTGCATGAGCAAGGCGGTGCCACGGTGGCAAAACTGCATGGCGATTTAGCCAAAAATCGCTGCCATGATTGCGGCAAGCCGTATGACAAAGCCATTGCTGTCACAGACACTGAGTTAAAGCATTGTGAATGCGGCGGTTTGATTCGCCCGGATATTGTGTGGTTCGGCGAGATGTTGCCACAGGAGGCTTGGCAAACGGCAGAAACGGCAGCGCTCAATTGTGACGTATTGGTGAGTATCGGCACATCAAGCGTGGTTTATCCTGCGGCGGGCTTGATTGATTTGGCAAAACAACAGGGCGCAACCGTCATCGAGATTAATCCCAATCCAACACAGACACCCGAAGTTGATATCGTACTACAAGGCAAAGCGGGGAAAATATTGCCGTTGTTGGTCAATGCGCTGAAATAAAAAACCTAGATAAAAAAGCACAATAAAACAGTGACATAAAAAAGCCAGTAAATTTTGCTACTGGCTTTTGGGTTCTGGCTAATGGGTTTTGGTTTTCTGTTAAGCGAGTGTATCCAAACCGCGTTTTAAATCAGCGATAATATCATCGACATCTTCAAGCCCCACCGAGAAGCGAATTAAGCCTTCGTTCACGCCTGCCTCGATTCTTGCTTCAGGTGTCATGCGAAAATGGGTCGTCGTCGCAGGATGGGTAATGGTGCTTTTGGCATCGCCTAGGTTATTGGTGATTGAAATCATGTTGGTACTATCGATAACATGCCAGGCTGCTGCTTGGTCAGCCACCTCAAAGCCAATAATGGCGCCAAACGCACCGCCTTGCACATTTTTGAGTGCGGTGTGTTGGCGTTTGGCGATGTCATGGGATGGGTGATCGGGCAACCCTGAAAAATGCACTTTGCTGACTTTTGGGTGATTGTGCAAAAATTTAGCGATCTGATTGGCATTTTCGCAGTGGGCTTTCATACGCAGTGACAAGGTTTCTAGACCCTTTAGCAACACCCACGCATTAAAGGGTGATAGACTAATCCCGCCGGTACGCACCACCCCAAAGGCTTTTTCCATTAAGTCATCGTTGCCGACCAATGCACCGCCTAGCACCCGACCTTGACCGTCAATATATTTACTGGCGGAATGTAATACCACATCCGCCCCCAACATTAAAGGTTTTTGAATGGCTGGGGTTGCAAAGCAGTTATCGACGATTAATAGCGCATCGTGATCATGCGCGAGCCTTGATAAAAAGCGTAAATCGGCAATTTGCGCCAAAGGATTGGAAGGGCTTTCGCAGTACAGCACCTTGGTATTTGGTTGCATCGCGTTTTGCCAAGCCTCATTGTCAAAGCAATCGACATAACTCACCTCAACGCCAAATGCTTTAAAGTAGGTATCAAACAGGGCGACGGATGAGCCAAATAATTGCTTGGCTGCTAGCAGATGGTCACCTGCTTGAAGGTACGCCAAACACATGGTCAAAATCGCGCCCATGCCTGATGCGGTTGCCACGCAGCGCTCGCCTTCCTCTAAAGCTGCCAATCTGCGCTCAAAAGCGCGCACCGTCGGATTGGTATGCCGCGAGTAGACATTGCCTTTTTTATTGCCATTAAAATGGTCAGCAGCTTCTTGGGCATTTTTATATACGTAAGAGCTGGTGGTAAAAATCGCTTCGTTATGTTCGCCTTCATCGGTACGGTGGTAACCGCCACGCACGGCGATGGTTTGGTCGGCATAGTCTAGGCTTAAATCAAGTGCATCACTTTGCCAGTTGGGGTCTAATTGGGTCATAATGTTACATCTTTTGTGCATCAAATAAATTATGATAGCATAAGTTGGATTTGACGGTGGCTTTCAAGTCAGTATTTTATGCAAAAACGCCATGACAACCAACTTTTCTCAAGTGATTAGCATTTTAATCAGTGATTTTTTTAAAAGGACTCAGGCTTTGGTAGCAGCATTTTATTCGGTATCTGTTGGCTTTGTCAGACTAGCATCGCAAAAACTCACCACCAAAATTGTGACATTTTGCTTGCCATTGCTATTTACGCTGCTACTCACGCCACTTACCGCTTGTCAAATGCTGCCGAACAACCCCCATATCGCCGCAACGCCAACTGTGTCAACGCAGTTGCCAAGTGCGCAAAAATTTTCCGAAAAATCGCGTATACAAGGTCAATATTTAATCAGCCGTATCAGTGCCAGCAAAAACCCCTCACCGAGCAAATTTTCCGGTTATTATCCATTGATTGATAGCAGTGATGCGTTCGCCTCACGCAGTATTTTGACCGAAATGGCTCAGCAAACCATCGATATCCAATACTATATTTGGCACAACGATGCAGCAGGGCAATTGATGCTTAAAGACTTGTACCAAGCCGCCAATCGTGGTGTCAAAATACGACTGTTACTCGATGATTTGAACACCAATCCTGAACTTGACCAACAGCTACTTGCCTTTGCTGCGCATGCTAATATCCAAGTGCGATTGATTAACCCCAAAGTGGTACGCGGCTTTACCCCCGCCAATTTTGTGGTAGCACTGCCCCGCTACCAACGCCGTATGCACAATAAAAGCATGACCTTTGACCGCCAGTTATCCATCATTGGTGGGCGCAATATTGGCGATGAATATCTGCGTAAAGATAGCATCGCTGAGTTTGCTGATTTGGATGTTTTGCTTGCCGGCAAAGTGGTCAACCAAATCAATGAGAGTTTTGAAGATTATTGGGATAGTCCTCTATCGTATGATATCGAGCGTTTGGTCAGACCCTCAAAAAACCCCGATCGTAATAAAAGCGATGAGCCATTTTTGGGGACTTTGACGGCGATTGCACCGATCAATAGCCAGTCTCATCTGCATAAAAGCTCGCAACTTTATCGGGTACAAAATGGCGCAATAGTCGATAAACAACTGTATAACAAAAAAATCCAATTTCGTTGGCAACCAATGGAATTTTTGGCAGATGATGTCAAAAAATTACTCAATCAAGATGATAAAGATAGCCGATTGGTATCCAAGCTTCGAGCCCGTATTGGCACCCCAAAACAGCAATTGACCATTGTCTCATCGTATTTTGTGCCCACTGACTTGGGCGTGCTGCAACTAAGAAAACTCATGGAAAACGGGGTAAAAATCAATATTTTTACCAACTCGTATGAATCAACCGATGTGCCTATCGTGCATTCCGGGTATAACGTGGCACGCGTGCCGATGCTCAAAGCAGGGATTGCGCTTTATGAGTTAAAATCATCTGCCGATGCAGACTTTCGCCGCAAAAAACGTAGCTTATATCGCAGTAAGTATAGCACCAGTTTGCATACCAAAGCCTTTGCGGTGGATGACAAATATACGTTTATCGGTTCTTACAATGTGGATCCGCGCTCTGCCAACATCAATACTGAGCTTGGTGTGCTGATTGAAGATAAAGCGCTTGCCAAATCCTTTCATAATACGTTTGATAACTCTATGCTCAATATCAGTTACCGCGTACATCTTAAGGATAATGAACAACTGATGTGGCAAACCCATGATGATAAAACCAATAAAAAGCTTATCAGCTTGGATAAAGAGCCGCATATGACGTTTGTCAATGGACTTTGGCTAAAGATTTTTTCTGCCTTGCCATTTAAGCGCTTATTGTAAGCGGGCATATTACAAAAAACACACATTTTTGATAATAAAAATAGTACCAAAATCACTATAGTATGCGGTTTCAAAAAGTAATATATCTCAACTGTTAAATCATGACGTTTGCTTGTAATATTTGTTTAAATAATTAAATTTATTACAGTTTTGATAAATTATTGTTCAATTTGTCAATTGATTTAATTTGTCAGGTGAATAGTGACGAATTTAATTTTTTAGCACGTTAAATAACCTATTTTTCCATTGATTATAAAGCGTGCAAACCTTTAGCCAGCTTCTAGGTAATATTATCAACTATGCCATTTTTTCATGATGCCAACGAAGAAATTAGGGATTTAAATCGCTACGAAAAAAACGTGGTGTATTTAACGATTTTTGGGGCTTTTTTTGCTTCTTTTGATTTTACGATTTATTTTTATTTTAATGAGAGTATCAATCAAGCTTTTTTCCCAGAAAATATACCTGAATCGTTAAAGTCGATTTGTTTTTTGCTGCTGATTTTAGCCGGTTATATGTCAAGACCGCTAGGCGGTTTGATATTGGGTGATATCGGCGATCGCTATGGCAGAAAACATGTGTTGCTGTATAGTTTGCTATTGGTGGGTGCGTCTGGTTTAGTGATTGCCTGTTTGCCTACCTATCATCATATCGGTGTGGCAGCGATTGTTCTCATGCTATTATTGCGTTTAATTCAAGGCTTTGGCTATGGGGCTGAGGTGCCCGCTTCATGGGTATACATTGCTGAGCATATGCCACGGCGTCAATTAGGGTCAGTGTGTGGCGCCCTCATCAGTGGAGTGATTTTGTCGACTTTGATGGGCAATATTTTAAGCGCCACGTTATCAAATATGCTCACCCCCACCCAGATGCAATCGTATGGTTGGCGTATTCCTTTTGTCATCGCCAGTATCGGTACGCTATTTGCGGTGCTGTTACGAGCCAAGCTTGAAGAAACCCCGCTTTGGCTGATGGCTAAGTCTAAAAATCGCTTGGTTAAACGTCTGCCGATACGCCGAGCTATTATCAAATACCGTTATGGTACGGTGATGACGCTGGGTTTGTCCTGGTTTACCGCCAGTATTTATCTGACGATTTATTTGCTTTTGCCGATTTTGGGCATCCAGTTTTTTGATGTCGATACCAGTTTGATGATGATATCCAATGGAGTGGGTATTATCTTTGGTGGATTGGGGGCGTTAACCTATGGTTATTTTGCCGATCGTTTTAACTCAGGTCGTGTATTTACTTTAGGCTGTATATTTTTAAGCATTGCCAGTGTTGTTTTCTTTGTTTCACTAAAAAACAGTAGTGAGTTACTACTGATTAATTATGCGATTTTAGGGTTTTTCTCTGGCGTGATTGGCTTAGTCCCAAGTATTTGTGTGCGTTTGTTTCCGGTTGGTGTACGCCTTAGTGCTATTAGCTTTACCTATAACTTAGCGTATGCATTGGCAGGCGCATTATTGCCTGTGCTATTGATTTATTTTTCACGTAAATTAATGCTTTCAAGCGCACTGTATCTGGTGTTTGTCTGTGTGATTGGCATTATCATGGGTATGTTGTTGACCAATTTGCATGGTTTGTATCGCATGGAAGATAAGCGGCTGATGAATTCGTGAGTTTTTTCATCGCTGATAGTTGTTTTACCCTCGCTTTTTTTTAGTGCTTTCTTTGATAGATTAGCTGATAGATTAGCCATTTTTTTTGAATATTTGCCTATGACACTGCCTATAACCCTGCCTATGAATACCATGCAGCATAAACGATTGTCCACCGCACCGATGATTGATTGGAGTACACGCGATTACTGTTACTTTGCTCGATTATTCAATCCTTATACTTACCTTTATACTGAAATGATCAGTACCTCGGCGATATTGCAGGGGGATACAGACTATCAGCTGCGATTTTATCCCAATGAACATCCTTTGGTGCTTCAGCTTGGCGGCTCAGATCCTGACGAATTGGCACGCTGTGCTAAAATCGGACAAGACTACGGTTATGATGAAATTAACCTAAATGTCGGCTGCCCATCAGATCGGGTACAACATTACAAAATCGGGGCTTGCTTGATGGCAGAGCCCAAATTGGTAGCAGATATTGTCTCTGCGATGCGCGATGCGGTGGATATTCCCGTCACTGTCAAGCATCGTATTGGCATTGATAATTTTGATAGTTATGAGTTTATGGCGGATTTTGTACATCATGTGGTGAAGGCAGGTTGTCAGCATGTCATCGTCCATGCTCGCACCGCTTGGCTACAAGGCTTAAGCCCTAAACAAAATCGTGAAATTCCGCCCCTTCGCTATGAGGATGTGTACCGCTTAAAGCAGGATTTTGCCGAGGTATTTGTGGAAATCAATGGCGGTATCACCACTATTGATGAAATCAAAACCCATCTGACGAAAGTCGATGGCGTGATGATTGGGCGTGAAGCTTATCACAACCCTTATATTCTAGCCGAAGCCATGCAGCTGTGGGGCGAGCCTGTGCCTAGCCGAGCGGATATTTTTTATCAATTACTGGATTTTTTGGCAGCCAGTGACGCGCGTGGCACACCCTTGACGGCCATTATGCGCCATTATTTGGGCTTGTTTCAAGGATTGACAGGCAGTCGTAAATGGCGTCAGGCACTTAGCGGGCAAAAATCCCTCTCGGTCGCGCAAGTTCGTGAAGCGGGTGAGGCGGTATTGGCGTTGAATGCGGGTTAAAAGTTAGCTAAAAAAGACTAGCCGTATAAATACTGTCCCATCGCCAAGCCATTATTCATCATATGCAACACCACAGGCAATAACAGTGACCCTGACATGATACGCCCATAGCTAAATAACATTGCTAGACAAAAAATTCCCAACAACTCGACCACACCGTATTGCATATGAATTGCCGCAAATAGGATACTGGTTAGCACACTGGTGCCCCACATACCAAGCTTTGAGCTGGCAAGCCCTGTCCACATAAACCCGCGAAATATCACCTCTTCATAAATCGGCGCAAATACCACCATCGCCATTACCAGCAGCCACCGTGGATGTGCGGACTCAGCAAGATTGTCCATAAACATCATGGGCTCGCGACCCAGCCAGACGGTGACTAGGTTGATGATAACATTTAGCACAATCAGCAGCGCGCTACATTGTAACAACTGATACCAAGTAAAGGGATTAAGGGCAAGATAATCTTTGACACGGCTGTTTTTAAAGCGGATAAACAAATAAACGCAGCCGAGCACCATGGCTAAGGTAAAGCCTAGCGCTAGACTCATTAAGGTGCCGTTTTCACTGCCCTGCAACACTTTTTCAGCAATATCCAAATTTGCGGCATCTTGTAGCACCCATGGTGCAAATAACACCACGCCAATCAATTGACTGGCAAAAAACACCGCCAATAACACCATAGATAGCACAATGGTCTTTGGCAAATCGTAGATGGGGGTACTAGGCTGTAATGATAAATTTTGCACATTAAACCCTTTAATGGATGTTTGTGTTGTTACCGGATATCATGATTGACTGAGTGAATAAGCGCTTTGATTCGTTCAACCGTACTGGCTGGGTATTCTAACGGGAACATATGTCCGCCTTCATGCACTTCAAAATCAATGCCCATACGCTGTTTGACCAGCGCAGGAAACCCACGTTTGAAAAACAGGCTATCTTTACCAATTATTTGCTTGGCAGGGACAGCTGGCGGATGGTTAGGTTTTTGCCAGTATAGTGAGGGGTTGGTACGAAACACCGCCACTTCCACCGCTTTTGGAATGGTAAGCGTCACTTGTCCATCTGCAGTATCAGTCAAGCCATAACGGATAAAATCATTAAAACAGCGCTCATCAAAGTGTCGATAGAATGCTTTATGGCGCAGATGCTCGTAGGCGACTTCACGGCTTGGCCATATATCACGGCGATGGCTTGATAGACCTGCAGGCGTGAGCTTATCTACCAACCGTGGGCTGAAGCGTTTTGCCCAATGCAGTGCCATCGAATAATAGCCATGAATGAGCGGTGGGTCTAAGGCAATCACTTGGCTAAATAGCTCTGGCGCCTCATAGCTGGCTTGCAGCGTACACAATGCGCCAAGCGAATGCCCTAGCCCGATGACCTTGGTTTGCCCGCGGGCGCTTAGGTGCGCTTGGATGCTATCAATCACTTGTTGGGTCAGTTTTTGCCAATGATTATCAACTGGATAAAGCGGGTCAATGCCTAGCGCTGGAATATAGACAATATCAAATTCATCACTCAGCAAATCAAACAGATATTGATAGCTACGTGATGGAATCCCATTGGCATGTGCAAAGTGTATCAAGGGTTTTTGCCCTATCCGCCCTGCCTCTGCTATCGCTGTTATCCCCTCTGTCCCTGTCGCTAGCGTTGGCGTAGAGGGCAAACTATTGGCTAACGGATGCTGGCTCGTCTTAGATGACATGGTTATTGCATTCCTTTGTCATTTGCAGCCGCGTGGGTTAATTGGCTGGCAAAGCCTTTGGAGACCGTTTCGCCAAACCCATAGCCGATTTGACTGGCAAATTTACCGAACACTTTTTTCACCGGGTCTTCTGGGTTATATTGTACTACATTGTCTAGTTTTAGCTGAGACTCAAGGGTGCTGATGCCGCCCTTTTTATCCGCCAAACCAAGATTAATCGCTTGCTCACCACTCCAAAACAACCCTGAAAAAAGCTGATTGGCGTCAGGATTTTTGAGGCGATTGCCGCGACCTTGTTTGACAGCATTAATAAAATGGGCATGGGTGTTATCCAGCACACCTTGTACATGTTGGCGCTCAAATTCGGAGAGCGGGCGACTCATGCTTAAAATATCTTTGTGCGCACCGGCTGTCATGGTGCCATCTTTAATGCCTAGTTTATCCATCAAACCTTGGACATTGTAGCTTGGCATAATCACGCCAATTGAGCCGACCAAGCTTGAGGGATTGACCCAAATTTCATCTGCCGCAGATGCGATATAATACGCGCCCGAAGCACCCATATCTTCGATAACGGCATACAGTTTTTTGTTAGGATGGGCTTTTCTCAATTCGGTCATGGTTTGCCAGATTTCATCGGATTGTACAGGCGAACCACCCGGTGAGTTGATGCGTAACGCCACCGCTTGCGCTTGGTCGTTGTTAAACGCTTCCGTCAATGCTTCGCCCACCGCTTGACTATTGGCTTCATTGTCGCTGCTGATAACGCCTTTGACATCGACGACGGCTAAATGCGGTTTGCTCATATCGATATCACTCATGCCACTTTTGGCAGAGCCACTACAGCCTTTTGCCACTACCGCGCCAAATAGTAGCACATACCCCAAGGTGATAAGCTTAAAGAAAATACCCCAGCGTCTTGCACGGCGCTGCTCCACAAGGCTTGCCATCAGGGTTTTTTCTAGCAATTGCCATTCTTTGCCTGCGTATGGCGCATTGGGTGGCAAGTTTTGTGCATGGTTTGGTTGAACAGGTGGCTTTGACTGTGAGGGTTGGTTGGGATCGGGTGGCCAATTATCTGACATAAAAGTTCCTTTGCAATATGTAATTTACCGCCCATGATAGGGGGAAGCGGTCAAAATTACAATCACTCCCTTGTAGCCAAATCGTCAATCATCAGTCAGTATCATCTGGGGCGAGCGTGTAAATTACCGCACCCACTTGATCGGCATACAGGACTTCGAATGGGTGGTCTGCAGGCTTATCCACTGACCAACTAGCCAGTGATAATTGGCTATCTTCGCCCAGTTTTTGCGACTTATACGCGCCTGTGACCACATGCAGCAAGGAAGGTTTTGTCAATGCTAGCCACGATGGTTTAATGGATAACGTATAGGGCTGAATGAGTAAATGGGTCGCCGACACCGTGCATAATTTTTCAGTCATTTGCATGGGGATATCGCTATTTCCTGCCAACATCAACACATCGTAGGGTTTGCTGGTTGGTGGCTTGAAACGAATGTGAATATAACAGGTTTGGGTCGCTAGCTTTTGCTCATCGGTTAAGGCTAAATCCAAGTGCCATCCCGACATCGCTGTGATTTCCAAGCCATCTTGTTGCCAACGTTGCGCGGTTTGGCAACTGCGAGGTGTAATCGCACGAAAACTTGTAGATACAGCCTTATCTGTCACATCAAGCCTGCTGTGTTCGACATCATATCCTGCCAGCCAATAGGCTTGAACAGGTACATGGGTTGCCAGTTGTTGCACCAGCTCATTGACGCGAACACTGGGCGTTTGACTAATCACGCCAGTTAATCGGTGAACCTGCTGATTTGCCAACAGCGGATAAATATCACGGTTCAACAGCGAACTGATTTCTTCATCAACTGCAACATTACGGATAGCTGGTTTGGTTTTCAAAAAATTGGGTTTATCCGCCTGCGCAGCTTTGATTTGGTTATCGGACAAAATCAGCCAGCTATCATCGCCTTTCTTTAATAAACTAATCACCAGTTTAGGGTTATCACCAACTGCTAGAGTCGGCTTGTTGTTATTTAGGCTGCGCTGCTGCAGTGGCAATAATATCAACAAGATAGCCAGTGGCAACATCAGCATTCTAGGCAACAAGCCTTTTAACAACCCCAGTAACGCAATGAACAAGCACAGGACAAGCTGCGTTTGTGACAAGGCGAAAAATGATTGTTTGGCAACACCCATGTCGATAAGTTGCTTAAGTAAAAGATGAAATACATTGAGCAGGGTTGTTAGCAGCGACCAAATGATTTGGCTTAGCCAATCCCCTACCACGGGTAGCCAACTAACGACGCCTGCCAACATATCCAAAGGTACAATAACCAAGCCTAAAAATGGTACGGCTAGCAAGTTTACCAAGATGCCAATAACCGATACTTTGCCAAAAAACCACACCACGATAGGCAGCATCCAAACAAATAGCCAAATTTGTAGTTTTAGTAACGTCTTGAATTGATGGCTGATGATTTTAACAAAACCACTCAGCACATCGCTGCGTGCAGTAGGCGCTAGTAACTGACTAACATCCTTAATTTCAATGGCGCTAACTGTCCCTATTGTCTCGCTAAATTTTAACAGTAAAACCACCGCCACAAAGGACAACCAAAACCCTGCTTGCCCGACTGCCGTCGGTTCTAGCCAAATCATGCCTAACGCAACCCAAGCCAGCAGCCGATAAGCAGAAAAATTAACCAATAACTGTTTCGACAGCGTAAGCAGTAACAGCATCCAAAATGTCCGCTGGGCAGGTATTTCAAAACCCACCAGCAGCGCATAAAACCCTGCCATCACTACACTCACCCAGAGTACCAATAAACTACTCGGTAATTTGACCAACAACTGCGGCGCAAGCCACTTAAAAATCCATAATACAAAAACAGATACGATAGAAGCTAGCATCAGCACATGCGGGCCTGAAATTGCCAATAAATGGCTAATCCCCGTGATTTGATAGCGATTCTTAAGGTCGCTATCCATTAGGCTTTTATCACCGGTTAACAGTCCCAATAAGATTGCATGGCTTTGGATAGCGGCCTGAATAGCACTCTGACTAGAAGTTTGAAAAGCGGGTTGGGCAATATCGGTATTTTTAACATTGACTATAGAGGTCGATTGTTTCAGCATGGTTCTATGCAAATTGGCGAGGATTTTTTGGCGTAGTTGCCAGCGCAATTGTTCGATAGCAATAACCATACGGTCTTTCACATGGGTTACATTAAATTCATGTATGCTCGTTTTTTCAATACCGATGATCACTCCCTTTGCTTGCACCCCACGCTGTCTCAACCATTGCGCTTCATCAAATCCTAGCATGAGCGGTTTAGCATTGCTGGGTAAGCTTGTAGGCTTAGGCTTTGCAATGGGCTCAAGCTGTAATTTTACGTTAAGCTGCATGCCAGGTCTTAATTGCGACAAGGTCGCTTCCCATTCAGGGTTGTCTTTGATGTTAGCGGTAATGAGTGCCGTTAGCGGTGGTTGAGGGGTTGCTGACGATGCATCAGCATCACCGTCCTTATCAACGCGGACTTGCAGAATTTGTTTGATGAAACCATTGCCAATTAGGGCATTATCATTTGATAATGGGCTTATTTGGCTCAGCGTATCGCTGATTTGATGCGATTCAACGATAGCATCCACTGTGAGCGCTGAGGGCAATAACGCGTTTTCATACCGTTTATAATGATAAAAACCATAACTGGCACTCAGCATGAGCGTCAGCAAAAAGATAAAACTTGCTAACAACGGTAAGGCAAAACGGTAGGCGAATGCAAAGTTTGGCGATGCTCGTTTTAGCTGTTTACGGTTGTAGCCATGGTATAAACCTACATTGATTAGCAGCGCTATCAACAGTGCCACTGATAACATCTGCCAAATTTTTGCATCATAACTGGCTAGCTCATAACTTGTTAGCGCATAACCTGTCATCAAGGGTTGGTTTGCTAGTGCATTGACAACTAAAAACCCCAATAAACTGGCGACCGTGATGAGCCAAATCATGTTTCATCCTTGATAAAGATAGCGATAGCTCGCTACTTCCCTTACAATTATCGAATGAACGATATAGTAAAACAAATAGCAACTTTTGGAAATTATTAATCGATGTTGACTCAATTGATTAGCGGCAATGACAATGCCTCAGTGTTCGGCAAAAAAAGTATCCAAATCAGTCTAGGGATTGCAGGATTGATACTGGTTGTTGACTGTGGGCTATTGCTGGCCAATCGTGTTTTTCATATTGGCACCCTAGTGCCATTGGGCATAGGGCTAATTTTTTTAGGCCATGCGGTATATTGGGAGCGTATCCAACTTTATTTGGCGTCACAGCCGTCATTAAAAAAATTATGGCAGCTGGTTTGGCTATTATTTTTTGTCTGGTTGATAAGTTTTTGTGTCTTTGTCAGCTATTTAAAACAGCACTTTAACACCGAGAACCATCCTAAGGCAGCGCAAGGGATTATTGTTTTAGGTGGCGGAACAAAAGATAATAAGCCGACCGATGCGGTAAAACTGCGTTTGGATAAAGCCTCTGAAGTCATCAAGCGTTTTGCAAACGCACTCGTGATAACCAGTGGTGGTTTTGATGCGGGGGAGGATGTCAGTGAAGCCAAAGCGATGGCGGACTATTTACACGACACTTATGGCATCGGTTTATCGCATATTGCGCTTGAAGAACAAAGCACCAGTACCGAGCTTAATTTTGTCAATAGTAAAAAGATTTTAGCGCAGCAAGGGATTGCCTTAAATCAACCGATAATCGCAGTCACCAGTGATTTTCACACCTTGCGCGCAAGCCTTATTGGCAAACGACAAGGATATACCAATTTACAGGTGGTCGGGTCTGACACCCCTTGGTATATCCGTCCAAATGTGTGGTTTCGCGAATACTTTGCTTTTATTAGCGGTTGGCTACTCGATGAGTATTAAGCCACCCACGTACCATTTTGTAACGCCAATTGTTTATCCGCTAACTGTGCCAATTGCCGGTCATGGGTGACCATCAACAGCGCCGTATTAAAATCTTTTTGTAGCTCTGACAGAATTTCAAACACCGCCTGCGCATTGGCGTAGTCTAAGTTCCCTGTGGGCTCATCTGCCAGTATCAATGAAGGCTTTGTCACCAGTGCCCTAGCAATCGCCACCCGTTGACGTTCACCGCCAGACAGCTCGCCTGGGCGATGGGTCAGTCGATGCCCCAGCCCTACTTTCTCCAGTAACTCAATAGACTGTTGACGCGCTACTGCGATTGGCACTGCTTTTCGCATCAATAGCGGCATTGCCACATTTTCAATGGCAGTAAACTCCGCCAACAAATGATGAAACTGATAAATAAAGCCCAAATGCTGGTTACGAAGCTCACCGCGCTGGGTTTCATTCAGATCATTGATGCGTTGCCCATGTAGCCAAACTTCCCCACTGGTCGGCACATCTAACCCACCCAAGATATGTAGCAAGGTACTTTTACCCGAACCGCTCGTGCCAACAATGGCGATGCGCTCGCCACTGTTAATACTGATATCCAAATGATTGAGCACATTTGTGGTGGTTTTACCATCTTGATAGGTCTTGGTGATATTGTTTCCTGTTAAAATCGCCGTCATGGCTCACTCCTATTCATAACGCAATGTTTGAGCCGGTTGAATGCTAGCTGCTCGGCGTGCTGGGTAAATGGTTGCCACAAAACTTATTACCAGCGAGGCTACCACGATGATAGATACATCTTTCCATTCAAGTTGTGAAGGTAAATAGTTGACAAAATACGCATCAAATAAATGTAACCCAAATAAATTATTGATACCGCCCACCACATCGCTCACGGTCAACGCTAAAATCACGCCCAAAATAGTTCCCGCGATGGTACCAATCACCCCGATAAACAATCCTTGCACCATAAATACTTGGGTGATGAGCTTAGGCGACGCACCAAAGGTTTTTAAAATCGCGATGTCCGCCTTTTTATCAGTCACCAGCATCACCAAGGATGAGACGATGTTAAATGCAGCAACCAAAATAATCAAAAACAGCAACAACCCTACCATGGCTTTTTCCATTTGAATCGCACCAAATAAATTCCCATGCGTCGATGTCCAGTCACTAGGCATGAGCATATTGGGTGCAATGCTCGCGGCTTGCTGAGCCACTTGTGGTGCGGCAAACAAATCCTTTAGCTTCATGCGAATACCCTGCGCCCCCGCAGGCAGACGCAATAGCGTAGCCGCATCATTCATCGGGATGAATGCCATAATATTGTTGACTTCAGGGCTGATGTCATACACCCCAGTGACGGTAAAACGCTTAAAGCGCGGAATCACGCCAGCAGGCGATGGCGAAGCTTCTGGCAATACTAGCGTGACCATATCGCCTTGTTTCACCCCCAGTGAATCCGCCATTTGCTTGCCAATCACAATGTCAAATTGACCTGCTTTTAGACTATCGACACTACCACTTTCCATATGCTGATGAATAATCGAGACTTTTTTCTCATAGCTTGGCTCAATACCTGTCACCATGATACCTGCGACTTGTCCATTCGCGGTGAGCATACCCTGTAATTGGATAAAAGGCGCGACGGCTTCAACTTTGGGGTTTTTTTGAATGGTTTGCGCTAGCGTCTGCCAATTTGGGATAATTTCACTCGCAGTGACGGTGGCTTGTGGCACCATGCCCAAAATACGACCCTTAAGTTCGCGGTCAAAGCCATTCATCACCGATAACACGGTAATGAGCACGGCGACGCCAAGCGTCAAACCCACCATTGAAATCAAAGAAATAAAAGAAATAAATCGGTTACTTCGCTCAGCACGGGTATACCGTAATCCTAAAAACAAAGCCAACGGTCGAAACATAGCATTCCTAAAAATTATCACTATTTTGATGATACAAGCAGGCAATGAAATCGCTTATTTCAAAACTATTATGCAAGCCTGCTAAAAGCGTGATAGTCTGACACATTTTTTTGCCATTTTGGCAAAAGTTTTTTTGCAATTTTGCTAAAAATTCGCAGAATCAAACATATCTGCGCAATAAATTGTGGATGATTTAAGCAAAATAAGGTGAAAAAATTCTGCATGTCCCCATTAACATAGCAGAATTAAATTTCATCCCTGCTTAATCAAGGGTTGATAAACCTGTTGTTACTTAAAGGACGTCTTATGACCAATACTCACCAACCCCCTTCTTCAAATGCCCCCAATACGATTAGTCTAAACTGTGATCAAGCGGTTGGTCATGCAGATCACTGGTCATGTTTTACCAACAATATTCCCGATGATGTCCCAAATTGGTTGCAATCGCATATCGATACTGCCACCATGCCTACCCCACTAAAGACTACCAACGCCACGCCTTCGCATATTTTACTATCGGGTAATCAGCCGATTCATGTCAATCAAGTGATTGAAATTGATAGCAATCGCTCACCCAAACGTTTGATTAATGCGTTTCCTTGTGTCAATAGTCCGTATGGGCAATGGGTTACTATTGAAGGTATCTATAAATGTGACAATCAGATAGAGGCGATTTTGCGCTTAAAAACTGATGACAATACCGTGCTGTATGTATTTGACCAGTATTATGCCATCAATGCGCACAACTATGAAAAAAATCACCGCTACTTAATCAATCTGAGTGCATTTGCTTACAGCGTGAGTTTGAGTAACCGCTCAGAAACCATTGTGGTTGATGAGCCTGAAGCGATTCGTTATCACCGCGCTTTTAATGATATTTTGACCAAAAATAATAACGTTGCCCCAAAAGACCTTGAAGCCCAAATCGCCGCTTGGCAACCTAGCGAAAACGATTTGCCGCTGGAGCCAATTGAAATCAACGTCGGTCACATGTGTGCTTATTTATTTGGTGAAACCATCGGTCAACAAGATGAAGCCTGGTGTCAAGGTCAAATTATTGGCAAACAGACTGCTAGCTTTAACGACGTTGAATTTGTATTGCTTGATGTGGTGATATTACGTGAAAGCCTTGATAATCCTGTTGTGATTCGTTTAGCGGTCAATGCCGATAACATCGATGCGGCGATTCAGGTCAACGATTATATTCAAGCCAATATTTGGCTACAGGGGACTATTTTTATGGAAAACCAGAAAAAAGCCGTCACCAATTACAAAGCGTTTTAAGCCATTTCCCACTAAAATCATGGGTTAATTTTCTTAAAGCCACTGCCGACTATGACAGTGGCTTTGTTATTTTGTAAATAAATGTAAATCTAGCACGTTATTTTATTTAATTCATTGAATTGACTATAATTTTATATTATTGTTATTTTAAATTTCATTTTAATCAATTTTTATCAATCAACGTCATGAATCCTATAGCGGCTCAGTTATAAATCCTATAGTGGCTCAATCGCCTACCCAACATTAGCCGCTAATGTTTTGTGAGTGTTCTATCAGTTATTTTGGGAAGATGACCCATGCCAAATCAGTCGACTAAATCCGCAGTTTCTACTTCAGACGCTATCCAAGCCCAGACTGGATTGGTAAATCACCGCCCACTATCTGCTCAAACGACCCTAACTACCCAAACGACCTTAGCCACGCAAACTAGCTTGGTCAATGGTCTGATGGTTTATACCACAGGTTTGCTACTGTACCCCGCCCAAGCAGGCGATAAAAAAAATCACCGAATGTTATCGATGATTTTTTTTGTGCTCGGGGTGTTAGTGATATTTCGCTTAACACACGGATAAGGCTCGCAATATCCTAAATTATTTGATTAGCCCGATTACACTTGTGTATTGGCTAAGATGTCTTTGAAAAGCTGTTTTTGCTCAGCGCTTGGGCTTGCGGTTTGGATAGACATTAATTGTCCCATATCGCCTTCGACGCGGATTTTGCCAGCCATGAAGGCTTCCATCGCACGGTTCATATCACGATCTAAAAAGATTGCTTTTAAGGTATCGGCATCCAGTTTTAAGGTGGTTAAAGCGCCATCTTTCAAACCTTGATGAATCGTCCCATCATAGAAAGCGGCATTGACTTCTTGATTGTCGCTATCTGTGACTTGTAAATTAATTGACATATTTTTAATCGCGGGTGGTAGATTTAAGTCACCTGCTTTGTTGGTTAATTCGTCAACTTTATCAAACCATTCTTGTGTTAAAATTTTAGCCATTTTAAATCCTCATTATCGTTAGTTTAGAACTTGTGCATCTTACCGAGATTTTGTATGAATGACAATTCTCTAACGCATAATAAACCTATTTGTAGAACAACGATAATGGCGCTCGGTTAACCATTTTTAGCATTGTTACTAGATAGTGTATGGGATGTTAAAAAAATCCCCACAATTTACATGGTTTTTTTTATTTTTCATATTATAATAGTTGGTATGTAATTTTTTTTTGCGCTATGAACGTTACATTAGATGATATTTAGCAAAGATTAAGTTACAATACTTGGTGAGAATCGTGAGTTTGAGCCTATTTTACTGCTTGTAAATTTACTGTTTTGCGTCAAGATTTAGCCGCTAATTTCTTTAAAATTCATCGTGAAACTAGCCACTAAACAGTTAGCCTATCTTATAAAAAAATAACTAGCGCCAACGTATCTGACCTGATAGTTTTATTGACAGGCACAAAGGAGATTTCTGCTTAAACTTGTTGATAATATAGGCTGTAAAGGAAATCATCGAATGAATTTACAAAACACAGCAATACCTATTACCGATGATTATGAAGTGGACATCATTAAGTTGTTCTCAATCATGGCGGTAGTATATGGTATTATCGGTATGGCAATTGGGGTGTTCATTGCATCACAATTGGCATGGCCTGCCCTCAATTTTGGTATCCCTTGGCTAACATTTAGCCACTTGCGTCCATTGCACACCAACGCGGTGATTTTTGCATTTGGTGGTTGTGCGTTATTCGCAACTTCATATTATATCGTTCAAAGAACGTGTAAAACGCGTTTATTCGCACCTTATCTAGCCTGGTTCACCTTTTGGGGGTGGAATCTTGTTATTGTTGGCGCAATTATTACCCTACCCTTGGGTTTAACGTCTTCTAAAGAATATGCTGAGCTTGAATGGCCCATTGATATTTTAATCGCCGTGGTGTGGATATCTTATGCTATTGTGTTTTTTGGTACGTTATTGAAACGCAAAACCTCGCATATCTATGTTGCTAACTGGTTCTTTGCGGCATTTATTTTGACCATTGCGTTACTCCATATTGTCAATAGTATGGCAATCCCTCTGAGCTTTTGGAAGTCATATTCATTGTTTGGCGGTGCGACTGACGCTATGGTGCAATGGTGGTATGGCCACAACGCCGTAGGTTTTTACTTAACAGCCGCGTTTTTAGGTATGATGTATTATTTTGTGCCTGTACAAATCGGTCGTCCTGTTTACTCTTATCGTTTATCTATCATCCACTTTTGGGCGTTAATTGCGTCTTATATGTGGGCGGGTGGTCACCATCTTCATTATTCAGCACTCCCTGACTGGGCACAGTCTTTAGGTATGGTATTCTCTATCATTTTATTTGCACCTTCATGGGGCGGTATGATTAATGGTGTACTTACGTTATCTGGTAGCTGGGATAAACTTCGCACAGACCCTATCATTCGTTTCTTGATTGTTGCACTGTCATTCTATGCGATGTCAACGTTTGAAGGTCCGATGATGTCAATCAAAACCGTCAATGCGTTATCCCACAATACTGACTGGACCGTTGGTCACGTGCATTCTGGTGCGTTAGGCTGGGTTGGTATGGTTACGGTTGGTTCATTGTATGTATTGATTCCACGTATTTGGAACAAACAAAAAATGTATTCAACTGATTTAATCACCACGCATTTTTGGCTGGCGACGGCAGGTACTATTTTCTACATCGTATCGCTTTGGATTTCAGGTATTGGTCAAGGTATGATGTGGCGTGCTACAAATCCAGATGGAACGCTGGTGTATAGTTTCGTTGATACTGTCTTGTTCTCACACTATCCTTACATTGGTCGTGCATTTGGTGGTTTCTTGTATGTCTCAGGTATGGTCGTCATGGCTTACAACGTCTACAAAACTATCACGATGCCAAGCACTAAAACTGTTGAAGTAGCGGATGCCACTACACCTTTAGTAGACACTGCTACCGCTAAACAGATTTAAGGAGAGACTCATGAAACTCAATCACGAAATTATTGAAAAAAACACGGGTCTTTTACTTATCCTAATCGTTGTGTCAATTAGCTTTGCCACTTTGGTAGAAATCGTGCCATTGATTTATACCAAAGAGGTTAACCAACCTTTGCCCAATATGAAGCCATGGACTGCCCTTGAGATGGAAGGTCGTGACATTTATATTCGTGAAGGCTGTCACGTCTGTCATACCCAAATGGTTCGTCCTCTTCGGGCTGAAGTGGAACGTTATGGACCTTATTCGCGCGCTGCTGAATCCGCTTGGGATCATCCTTTCTTATGGGGTTCCAAACGTACTGGACCTGATCTTGCGCGGGTTGGTGGACGCTATTCTGATGACTGGCAACGTGAACACTTAATTAACCCACAATCATTGGTACCTGAATCTGTAATGCCACCATTTGCTTGGTTAGCAGAACGAGACGTCAACCCTGAAAAAGTGCAAGAAAAAATGCGTCTATTCCGTGACCATTTTGGTGTGCCATATAGCGATGCTGATATTGCAGGTGCACCTGATGCGGTACAAGGTAAAACTGAGCTAGATGCTGTTGTTGCGTATTTACAACAACTGGGCACTGCAATGAAAGGTCAACGTTAATGTTGGGCACATTACACAGTATCGCAACGGTCGCAGCGTTTATCGCTTTTATTGCGATTGTTTGGTGGGCTTACTCGCCAAAGAATCGCAAACGATTTGAAGAAGATGCAAAACTTGCGTTAGATGACGAAGACCTAACAGACGCATCACAACGCAATAAGGATAAAAAATGAGTGGATTTTGGAGTTTTTGGATAACCCTATTTTCCATCGGTTGTTGGGCTTGGATTTTGTACTGGTTAGTCGGTGTATTGGGTTATCGCCCAACCATGTCGGATGACGGTACCACAGGCCATGAATACGATGGTATCCAAGAGTTTGACCGTCCATTACCAAAATGGTGGTTAGCAATCTTTTGGGGTTCATTAGCTTGGGCACTACTGTACATGCTATTGTTCCCATCAATATTGCCAGGCTCATGGAAAGGTATTACTACGGTAAAAGTAGATGGTCAAGATGTTCCTTGGACCAGTGCTAATGAATTAGCATCCGATCTTGAGCGCAATAATGCCGTATTTACTCGCACGTTCAATGATAAAATCTTAAAAGACAAAGCGGTAACGGCACAAATTGATAGCCTTGCTAAATTACAAGCGCAGCAAGCTAAAAATGCAGAACCCAATGCTGAATTAAAATCGCAAATTGATAAAGGTATTGTAGGGCTGGCACCTGCCGTTCTAAAACTTTCTCAGGATCCACAAGCGATTAAAATTGGTCAGCGTTTGTTTTTACAAAATTGTTCAGTGTGTCATGGCTCACAAGCGCATGGTGCACCCGGTTATCCAAACTTGACGGACAATGACTGGATTTATGGCGGTACACCCGATAAAATCTTGTTAACCCTAAATCATGGTCGCGTTGGTGGTATGCCAGCTTGGAAAGCGCAGATTGGTGAGGATGGTGTTCGCGCCGCAGCTGAATATGTACTATCACTATCACCAGGCAAGGGCTCCAAAGAAAATGGTCAGTTGAACCAAACTTTGGTTAATCAAGGCAAGGCTATTTATGATACCAA